>CAYWDW010000211.1:0-8108 GCA_964457105.1 uncultured Heliobacteriaceae bacterium | reverse complement strand
ATCAACGTCTCTGAATCTGAACCGATGCACTTCACCCCACGCCACATCTGCGCGGCCAAAGGTCTGCCGCGTCCATTTCACGGCCTCTTCAAAATGCTTCACCGCCAGCGCCGGATCAGAAATTCCTGCCGGAGTCCTGGCCGGATGCCCCGCGTCCCACTCAACCGCATACGGCTTTTTCGTCGCGTCGAAATAAGTGTTGGCGAATCGCTGAAACAGGACGGCGCCTGTCGCAGCGGCTGAAGCAGTGTTGTCCCAGGCTTCAATAATCGCCAGGCCTTTTTTCAGCTCGTCCGATGGTTCAGGCAGGGCTTTGATGGCCCGGATCAGATCGGGCTTGAGGCGGTCAGCGATCAGCATTTTCGTGTTGAATTTCAGGCGCTGCACATCTGCCAGCGAAAACTTCGGCTGACTTTCGAGCATTTCAAGCGCGAGTTGCGGGCGCAGGGCGAGTTCGCCGCGCTCGAAATAAGACGGGTATTTGCGCGGATCAAGCGGATTGCGCAGCGAGACAAACCAGGGCGGGTTGTTGCAGTTCTGAATGTAACCGCCGCTCGGATTGAGCAGTTGTGGAAAGTCGCTGATCGGATGATATGACTGCCAGACGTATTTGCTCGTTTCAGTCGGCACATCAAGCTCGTAATTTGTGCCGTCATCAATCCGCTTCGGCAATCGCGCATTCCACAGATACATCACATTGCCTGCGGCGTCGGCGTAAGTGAAATTTGAATACGGCACGAGGTTGAGTTTCATCACGTTCATAAACTCGCGCAGGCTTTTCGTTTTGCTCAGGCGATAGAAGCCCTCAAAGTAACGATAGGCCTCAAGCATCACCGACCGATAAGCAAAGGCGTGCGTCCTCGTGCGGTAAATGATCGCGCCGAGGTGCGACTGTTCATAAGTGCGCTTTTCTGTCTTCAGCGTGCCGTCGGCGTTTTTGATTTCAACTGTGACCTCTTTTTTTCTGAGCGGCAGCACGTTGCCATCGAACAAATAATGATCGGGATGCTGCGGGTCGAGTTTGAGCGCGTAAATGTCTTCGCGGTCCGGGTCGTTGTTGGTCGTCACCCAGCCCAGGTGTTCATTGAATCCGGCGCGCAACACCGGAATGCCCGCGAGCGTCGAGCCGAAGAAATTGATTTTGCCCGGCACCGTCACCTGCGCTTCCCAGTACAGCGACGACCAGTTCAGATGCGGATTGCCAAGCAGGATCGGTTTGCCCGAAGTCGTGCGTTTGCCCGTCAGCGCAAAGGCATTCGAGCCGGGCGCTTCGGCTTCGACCGTGAATGAATCACGCAGTTCAGACGGCGCGCGCAGTTCGCTGCTCTGCGATGCGGCAGGCCGGGCGTCAGGATATTTCTGCCGCAAGGCTTCAAGCATCCCCCGATCAACGGCTGAACTGACTGCCCCGGTGCGACTGTTGGCCAGCACGTCAACGCCATCAAAAGCCGGAATCCAGGCGGGCAGGTCTTTGCGATGCTGCGCGACGTAATGATTGTAGCCCGCCGCATAAGCACTGAAGATTTGCTGCAATAATGGATCAAGCTGCGCGAAGTTCTGACGGCAGGCTTCGAGGTTATCGAAGCGTTTCATCAGAAAGTCGCCTTCAACGCCCTGCCCGAAATACTTTGCCGATTCGCCGCGCGCCGCAATCAGCCGCCGCGCAATCGTCACGCAATGATCTTCGGCCTGCGCGTAACCAAAGCCGAACGCCGCGGCTTCTTCAGTCTTTGCCAGAATGTGCGGCACGCCGTAAGTGTCGCGCCGAATCGTCACCTGTGCTGCCAGCGATTTTTTTGCCGTGTCTCGCGCTGCGGGCAGCAGCGGGGATGACATGTTGAGTTCGAACGATCCGGCGCGCTCAACCATCGCCTCACGCGGCGCTGAACGGCGCGCCGGTCCGAAAAGCAGCGTGATCGCGGCCAGCGCCGTCATCAGGATCAGCGTGGTCCTTGTCATGAGCCTCCTCGGTTGAAGTTTCGGGCACAGCTTGTCGAGACGGGAAATGAAGCAGGCTGAATGGTACACCGATTGAGCGAACGGTGACAGCCTGGCGCGAAGGGCATCAGGGTCTATTCATTCTCCTGGGTACGCACGCTTGGGAGCGTGCCTGGCTTCGGCCTGACGGTCTGTGGCCGAAGTCAGGCACGCTCCCAAGCGTGCGTACCCAGGGAGGGGATGGCGCGGCGCGTGATCGAAGCTTCCGCGCCGCCATCATCACGAGGTGGGACAAGAGGCCATCCTGTCCCACCAGATTCATTATTTCGCCGCTGTACTTTGCGTAGGAATGATGCTGCATTCTGGCCGCAGCCGCAGGATGCGACTCTCACTGCGCTGCACCATGCCCACCAGTTTTTGCTGCATTTTGGCGAGACCTTCCGCGCCCATCATCTGGGTCATCTTGCCAGGTTGATCGAGTTCGGTGAGGTCATTCAACGGGCTGAAGACGATGTAATGACCGACTTCTCCGCCATAGCGCATACGGCTAACCAGAATGCCGTTGGCATCTGCCTTCTTTGCCATCGGCAGATAATCGTTTTTGAGATACGCCTCGTAGTCGCGCGAGCGCCCCGGCATCATGAATCGCTCGGTCACAAGGTAATAAGGCGTCGGGCCTTTCAGTTTCGGATTCAGCCAACCCACTTCCGGCAAGGTTTCGACGATGTACGTGCGAATGCCGACGACGAACTCCCGCGATTTGGCGTTCCACGCATCGAGCGCCTCTTTGCTGTTGTTTTTATTGAATGCCTCGTGGCGCGCCCGGATGGCGGCGAAGCTGTCGTGAATTTCAACCAGCGTGACGACGTTGCGATCCACGTCGTAAATGCTGGTGAAAAAGTACGCCTCTTTGATCCCGGCTTTGTCATACAACGGCTTCGATTCTTTCTCGACCCATTGCAGGAAAGCCGTCATCATTCCCGACTTGATGGTGTATTCATTGACGAGGCCGAGCCGACGTTTGGGCACGGCTTCGGCAGCCTGACTGGTTTGCGCGAAAGCGCTGATGGGCAGCAGCCACGTGCAGACGAGCAGGAAGGCGAGTTTGATGAGAGTCGGTTTCATCTTGTGACCTCCGATTGGTTTGATGTTGATTGGTTGGGTGAAATTTCGCTTCTTCCTATTTCGGCAAGATGCTCAGGTCGGGGCGGAAGAGCAGCACGCGGCGCTCGCTGAGTTTGAGTTTCCCTGTAAATTTTGCGAGTGATTTGCGCAGACCTTCCTCGCCCAGCACTTGTTTCATGACATCCGGTTTATCCAATTCGGCAAAGCTTTCCATCGGCCCAATGTTTAGATAGCCATTGACGCCGCCCCGTACGACAGGCGCGCGGAGGTTCCCGTAACGATCCGCTTTTTTGTGCGCTGGAATCCACTCGCTTTTGATCAAGCTCCACACTTCCTCTTCGCGTCCATATTCAACTTCGACCATCGTGACCGTTGCCGCTTTTGGCGTTCCGGCATTCGGCTTGATGTAGCTCAAATCAGGGCGCACGCGGATCACGAATTGGCGCACACTCGTGTTCAGGCTGCGTGCTTTGTTCCAAAAGGCGGTGACAGCTTCCCGACTGCCCAGCCCTTTCAGCAGCACTTCGTCCGGCTTGTCCAATGCGGCGAAATTTTCCAGCGGCAGAATGAACCATGCCTCATAGCTTTGGCCGTACACTGAGGTCCAGACTTCCATATGCTTTCTGCCGCCTTTGAGATTGGCGGGGACAACTTCTTCCTTGATGAAGCGCAGCGATTCACTCCACATTTCCGGCTTTGCGGTATAAACCGCGACAGTGAAGAGCCGCTCTTCGCTGGCCGCCTGCACAAACGATTTGCCGCTCGCGCCGTTTTGCGCGAAGGCCGCGACAGGCAATAAACACAGGGTCATCGTCACGATGCGAAAAAGTTTGCTGGTCATCTTCGTAGCCTCCTTTGACTGGTGTTGTTCGTTTGCAAATTGACCTGAGGACACGCCACCACAATGACGTTGAGGGTTTGGAGAACACGCCACGATCCGGTACCGGACCTGATGTTCCCGCCGTGTGCGCCGCCCGCGTCCACCAGGTCGCTACCGCTCCCGGTACCGTCCCGCGCGCTGACTCTCAACCGTGCCGCGCGCTGACTCTCAATGCATTCTGGCGGGCGGTCCTAAGGTTTGGACTTCTCTTCGGCTTCCGCCACTTTGCGCAATTTGTATTTCGCTCCTGAGTCGCTGATTTCAGCCTCGCGCAAGCGCACGCTGCGTTCGTAATCGGCCTGGGCTTCGTAACCTTTGCCGAGCTTGCGATGCACCCAGGCGCGATTGAAATACGCGAGCGCGAAATCGGGTTTGAGCTTGATCGCCTGGTTGTAATCGGCGAGCGCGCCGCGCAGGTCGCCCAGCGCCTTGCGCGCCAGTCCGCGATTGCACCACGCGGCGGCCCAGTTGGGATCAAGCGCAAGCGCCTTGTCGTAATCGGCAATCGCACCCGCATAATCCTGCAGGTCGTGCCGGGCGCTGGCGCGGTTGTTGAGCAGCAGCGGATTGCCCGGCTCCAGTTGCAGCGCGCGTTCGTAATCGCTGAGCGCGCCGTGGTAATCCTGCATTCGTTGCCGCATCAGCCCGCGATTGTTGACGGCCAGGACTGAGCGCGGATCAATCCGCACGGCCTCGGTGTAATCGCTCAGCGCCGCTTCATATTCCCCCTGCTCAGCCCGCGCATTGCCGCGTTTGATCCAGGCCAGCGTGTATTGCGCATTCAGGCGAATGGCTTCGTCGAGGTCTTTGACGGCGCGCGCAAAATCGCCCTGGTCGTAGCGCAAAACGGCGCGGTTGTACCACGCTTCGGCCAGTTGCGGATCGGACGCGATGGCTAAATCAAAATCGGTCATGGCTCGTTTTCTCTCTCCTGCGGCTGACGAATTGATGCCGCGCTCCAGATACGACCGCGCCGTATCGGTGCGCGTGGTTTGTGCGTCGGTGCGAATGGCGAGCGCCGCCAGGCATAACACACCCGTAAGACAAACCAGCGTGCCGGATTTCGTTGATGGCTTCTTCATCAGTTGCTCCCTTCAAAGATGTGGCTGAAGAACCCGGCACAGCGCACAGGGTTTTGCGGGCTGCGTGACAGCGCGACACAGAAACTCGCCGGACCGAACACCGCGCCCGCCCGCAGCATTAACATTGCCGCCAGGTTGTGACGCTTTCGCTTGCCTGTGATGGAATGTGCAAAACCCGTCGCCGTTCTTTTATTGCTGAGGAACAATCCCGGCGCTCTTCATCCCCTTCCGTCAGGCTGATGTTACGGAAATTGCTCTGGCTGTCACTGTGAGGATGCACAGGGATTTTGTAGCGCAACCAGCCATGGTTGCGGGCGTGGAAAGCGAGCGCTCAGATTGACAACGAAGGGGTTCTTGATGAAGCAACGCAACCATGGCTGGTTGCGCTACGGTAAGCCTGTCAAATCAGCCCGCTGCGCAGCGCTTTGGCGACGGCTTCGGTTTTGGAGTGGACTTGTAATTTCTGGTAGATGTTTTGCAGGTGAAAGTTGATGGTGCTGGTCGTGACCTTCAATTCCTGCGCGGCGGTTTTGTAGTTGTGGCCATCTACAAACAGCTTGAGCAAACGCAGTTCGTGCGCGGTCAAATGATAATCGGCGCGTTCGGGCGGGCGAATCTCGCGGAAGAGCTTGATGACTTTGCGCGCGACTTCGGGCGACATCGGCGCGCCACCAGCGACGGCTTCTTTCAGGCCTTCGATCAAACGGGCCGGCGGCGTGCGCTTCAATAAATAGCCGGACGCGCCATTGCACAGCGCATTGAAAATCCGTTCGTCATCTTCGTACACGGTTTGCACGAGCAGCAGCAGGTCGGGATATTTTTCTTTCAGCACGCCGATGCCTTCGACGCCGCTCATCCCCGGCAGGCCCAGATCGGTCAGCACGACATCGGGCAAACTGGAGCCGATCTTGCGCAGCGCTTCTTCCATCGAATGATAGCTGCCCGTGCAAACCAGGCCTTCCGTGCCGTTGATGAGCGCCGTCAGGTAGTCGCGGAATTCGCGATGGTCTTCGATGACGGCGACACGAATGCGGCGCGGGGTGGAAGTCCCCGGCGGCAAAGTCTTGTTGTGCGCTGCTTCATTCATTGTGGCGGTGACGGGGAGGCGAAATCAGCCGTGAGCGCAGGATAGATTATGCCTGCCGGTGTGCTTCGTCACTGTGAATTTTCACAGGCGATTTTTCCGCCATTGGGACGGTACGGTTGGGACGGTACGGTGAGCGGTAGCGAACTGGTCTTTGCCGTCACCCGCGTCGCTACCGCTCCGGGTACTGCACCAGAGCTGCGCTCCTCACCGCTGTCCTGGCAACTCCACCGTAATTTCAGTCCCCTGCCCTGGCGCGGAAACGATGGAAATTTCACCGCCGGCTTTGCCGACGCGGTCTTTCATGCTTTGCAATCCATTGCCGCCATTCGCTGGCAACGGATCAAAGCCGATGCCGTTGTCGCGGATCGCCAGATGAATGCGACTGTCCTGCACGCGGAGCGCCGCTTCAACGCGGGTGCAACGGGCATGGCGCGCGCTGTTGTTGATGGCTTCCTTGAAGAGCAGAAACAATTCGCGCCGACTTTCAGCGCCGAGGCGAAGCTCTGCTTCGCTGCCTGGTGTCGCAAACTGAAATTCGATGTTGCGCGCCGAGAGGGTTTCGCTGGCAAAGCGGCGCATACGCCGGGTCAAATCGCTGAGGTGATCCTTGTTCGGATTGATCATCCAGACAATGTCGCTTAGCGCATCCATCGAACGGCGCGCGGCATCGGTGATCTGGAACAGCGGCGGTTGCAAGCCGGGTGTGGCCTGTTGCGTAAGCATTTCGCTGACGCCCGCAATCAGCGACAGATTCGCGCCGACATCATCGTGCAAATCCGCCGCAATGCGCAGCCGCATGCGCTCAATGGCAATGAGCTGCGCCACGCGATAACGATACGCGCCATAAACCAGCAGGCCCAGCGTCGCCACGAGCAGCGATAAAAACCACCAGCGTTGCCAGAGCGGGCGCAAAATCGTAAAAGGCAGACTTGCCGCTTCGGCGCTGACGGCTCCGTTTGCGCCGACAGCACGGACCAGAAAGCGATAGCTGCCCGGCGCGAGCCGCGCGTAATTCACTTCGCGCACATTGCCCGGCGCGCTCCAATCGGCTTCTGCGCCTTCCAGCCGGTACTGATACTGCACGATGTTTTCATCGCGGAAGTTCGGGCTGACGAATTCGATTTCCAGATTATTGCGCCCGGCCTCCAGTTCCAGCGGCGCAGGATTGACGGCTCCGGTTTCACCCAGCGCCAGCGGTTCGCCTGCGATGCTGACGCGACTGAAATAAATGGGAAGTTGCAGCGCAGGGCGCGACGCCAAACGCGGGTTGATACGAATGACCGCGCCCAGCGCCGTCGCCCAAAGATAACCGCGCCGGTCTTTCCACAACTCGCGCACGGAAGAACTGAGCGTGCTTTCGCCAACGGAGACATGGTTGAAGCGACCTGTCCGCTCATCCAGCCAGCACAAACCTCGCAAGGTGCCGAACCACAGGTTTCCCTCATCGTCTTCGCAAACATCTTCGACATGATTACTGGCCAGTCCCTGAGCGGTGGTGTAATTGATAAAACGCGGCTCGTCGCTGTTCGGCGCGTCCGTCATCAACACCCCGTGATTAAGCGTGCTGATCCATAAACGATTTTTCCGATCCAGATAGAGATTGCGCACGTCCGGCTTTTCGACTGACAGCTTGATAGTTTGAGTTTTTCCTTCGCGCCGCCGCCACACCGTAGCGTTCTCAGACCACCAGATAACGCCGGATGGATCACGAACGAAGTAGAGTACATGCACGGGCGGGTCTGCATTGAGCGCCTCGACCAGGCGCGGACGCCCGCTGTCGTTGTATTCGGGGTAAAAAATCCGATTGCCTCTGCCGATCCAGATGTATCCACTTTGCTCCTGGTGCAAACCGCTGAAGCCGTTGCCCACCCAGCCATCCGACTCCGCCAACTTGTAGCCCGCCGACCAATCTAGTTTCGGGCCGGGTATAAAGCGGAGTTCGTGAGTCTTTCGATCCGTCAGCAGGAGCGCCCACCAGTTTTTACGCGCGTCCTGC
>CAYWDW010000210.1:4960-8131 GCA_964457105.1 uncultured Heliobacteriaceae bacterium | reverse complement strand
ATGAGGCGAATGTCAGCCGCGAGCGTCAACCCGAAACCCGCGCCCGCCGCAGGCCCGTTGATCGCCGCAATCACCGGCTTGTCACACTGCGTCAATGCCAGCGCCCACCGGCCCACCCACTGCAAATCATCCAGCCGTTCGTGTCGGCTCCGGGCCAGTCCTTCCTGAAAAGCCTTTCTCGTTGAGGCATCGGTCAGATCGAGTCCGGCGCAAAATCCCCGGCCTGCGCCGGTGATGACCACCACGCGCACCGTGTCGTCAGTGGCCGCTTCGTTGACGGCCTGCGGCAGTTCGACGGCCAGTGGCGGATTGACGGCATTGAATTTTTCAGGCCGGTTGAGCGTGATCGTGCGCACGCCTTCGGGCGATGTCTCAATCAGCAGATGTTCGTAAGCGTGACTCATCAGTGATTCCTTTCATTAATTCCTTTCACCGTATGCAGAACCGGTGCCATTGAAGATATTTCTTTTCAGCCAGCCCTGGCTGTCTGCCGGCCCGTGCGTCTGGCCGCAGATTTTTGCTGAAGGTGATGTCGCCGTGAAAAACTGTCCGCTGTGCCAGTCAGCCGTGAGCAGATCGCGCCCGCGTACCTGGCGTGAAAGGCTGATTGTCTGGTTCACTTCGCGTCATCCTTACCGCTGCCAGCAATGTTTCTGGCGCGGAATGCTGCGCCGTGAGCGGAGCAGCGATGCCTCTTCACTCGCTTCTGATTCATCATCAGTGCTGCTGCTGTCCGATCAGGCACGCCGTAAAAAACGCTGGTTCCACTTTTATCACTGACGCTGTCTGCCTTTGTCACGGCACAGGTTTCACCGGGCCATCAAGCTGCAGCCGGTAATTTTTCAGGTCTTTGGGATAGGTGTAAACGACGCGCATCACGACCGGCTGTTCGCGGTCGAGCGTGAAGCTGCTGCTTTTTTCTTCGGGCTTGCCGCTTGATGAAACAAGGAACGATGGCGCGTTGTTCTCGAAGAGAATCTTTTTCGCGGCCTGGTCGAAGACTTCAAGGCTGATGCCTGAACCGTTGCCTTCGACATTGAGCAGCACCTTGACCACGCCTGGCCCGGCACTGAAGGTGTAATAAAGATCATTCTCGCTGCCGCGTCCGGTCAGTTCCTTTGTCTTGAGCGGCTGCGGCTGATCGCGGTCGGCAAAGACCGGAGCGAGAGCCTGAGCCACCTTTGCCGCATCGCCCGATGAATCCTGCGCCACTTCAACCGGGCCTTCAAACCGCAGCCGGTAAGCGCGCAGGTCTTTCGGGTAACTGTTGCTGAGGCGCATGACGACCGGCTGACGACGATCCAGCACCAGCCGGTTGCTGCCCTGTTCATTGTGTCCGCTCGAACTGACTGAAAAAATCGCTGAGTTGTCAGCGAACTGCAGCCGCTCGGATTCGGTGCCAAAAAATTCAACCGAAGTCGCTGACCCGCCCGCAATCACGTTGAGCGTCAGTTTGATTTCGCCCGGCCCGGCAGTGAAACCGTAATAGACATCCCGCGTGGTGCCCTGCCCGCCAAAGATCGGATTGGCGACAAGCGGTTTCGGCTGATCGCGGTCCGCAAACAATGACGCCAGCGGCGAGGCCGCATCACTGCTGCTTTGTGGCGGCAGCTTCACCGCGCCATCCAGCCGCACGCGGTAAGCGTTGACATCCTTCGGATAGCTGTTGCTGATTTTCATCACCAGCGGCACTTCACGATCAAGCAGCAGCCGCGCCGTCGCCTGTTCGTGATGGCCGCTTGAACCGAGCGAGAGGGTCGCCCCCTGCCCCTCAAAATTCAGTTTGTTGTTTTCACCGTCGAGCATTTCAACCGAGAGATTCGAGCCGCCAGCGATCAGGTCGAGCGTCACTTTGATTTCGCCCGGCCCGGCAGTGAAGGCGTAAGAACGAACTTCGGCATCGCCGCGACCCAGAATTTCACGCGTCTTGAGCGACACTGGTTTCGTTGTTGCTGCACCTCCGTTCGGCGTCACAATTCCGGCTCCGACAGGGCGCTGGCTGAACCAGTAAGCCGCAATCGCGCCGAGCAGCACCACCACCACGCCCGCACCGAGCAGCAACCCGCGAGTCTTTGATTTCGGCGGCTGCAACTGTATCGCGGGCGCAGCCGCCACCGGCGCGTGTGTGCGCGGCTGCGTGATCGGGTCGAGCGGAGTGCGCACCGTTTCATAGCCAGGCGGCTGATGCTGCGTGCCGACCTGAGCCGCAACCGGCGGGTCTGAACGACCTGCCGCGTGACGCAGCGCACTGCGAAACACTGCCGCGCTGGCAAACCGCTGGTTGCGATCCTGCGCCAGCGCCTGCTGCAATGCCGTTGCCACCTGCGGCGACACCTGCGGATTGATTTCATTCGCCGGGCGCAGCGGGTCGGGCTGACCGTTGACGACGGCGGCGGCGCGCGTCACTGCATCGGGCGGCTCAACTCCGGTCAGCAGGTGATACAGCGTCGCCGCCGCGCTGTATTCATCGCTGCGCGCTTCGGTGCCCTGGCCCTGAATCTGCTCAATCGGAGCATAACTCAGCGTGTACCCGCGCACGCTCAGGCCCGCGCCTGACACCTGCTGCGACGCGGCGCCTTTGGCCAGTCCGAAATCAAGCAGGATCACTTCGCCGCGTTCGTTGAGCTTGAGGTTCTGCGGCTTGATGTCGCGGTGAATGATCGGCGGTTGCTGCGCGTGCAGGTATTCGAGCGCGCCGAGCAACTGATCGGCCCACACCAGCACATCCTGTTCCGGCATCGGGCGGCCACGCATGTCCAGCAGCTTTGCCAGATCATCGCCGCGAATGTATTCCATCACCAGAAACTGCCCGTCGCCTTCGGTAAAGTGGTCGGTCACTTTGGGCAGCGACTGATGCCGCAGGGACGCCAGCAGACTGGCTTCACGATGAAAGGCCTGCCGCATGCCTTCATCGCTGAAAAAGGTTTCTTTCAGCGCCACCGTATGGCCGAGCCGCTGGTCACGCGCTTCATAAACTGCGCCCATGCCGCCCTGCGCGAGCAGCCGGATAATCTGATAGCGATTTTGCAGCACTGTGTCGGGACTAAGCATGATCTTCACCGCTTATAGCAAGTTTCACGTGAGTGCGACAGGAGGAATTCGGAATTCGGAATTCGGCAGTCAGAATGAAGAGAGGCCGCAGTCTCGCTGCGCCCTGTCATCTGTCATCTG
>CAYWDW010000210.1:0-4860 GCA_964457105.1 uncultured Heliobacteriaceae bacterium | reverse complement strand
TGTGTCTTATGATTTCCTGCGAAAGGCCTTCGCGTTTTCTTTTGTAATCACCACCGTGCCCGTATCAACATTGGTCGGCAGCGGCAGCACGCCCGCGCTGCGCCAGTCTGACACCATCTTCACTTTGTTGTGATGCAGATCATAAAGCATCCCCAGGCCCATGTAAGCCATCGTGTAAGTGCGCTGCGCAATCGAAGCGTCAATGATGCCTTCCTCAATCAGATTCAGCGTCGCTTCGTTGCGATCCATCCCGACAATCCGCACCCTGCCGGTCAGGCCTTTTTCCCTGAGCGCCATGGCCGCGCCTTCGCCGCCGCCCGCATCAACACAGCCGAACGCGGCCAGGTTCGGGTTGGCGCTCAGTGCGGCGCGCGCGACTTTGGCGGCTTCTGCCGGATCGGCGCGATCATTGCCGACGTTGATGATTCTGATGCCGGGGTATTTCGTCAGCGCATCCTGATAGCCTTTGACCCGCGCTTCCAGGTTCGGCTCGCCCGGCACTGACAGCATAAAGACCTCGCCTTTGCCATTCAGAATTTTGCCGAGCAGTTCGCCGCCCTGCCGACCCGCGTTGTAATTGTCGGTGCCAACGTAGCTGTAGCGTTTGCTGTCTGCCGCATCGGAATCAACGCAGATGACCGGAATGCCGCTGTCAATCGCGCGATTGATGAGCGGCGTCACGCCCGGCCCTGCCGGAGCGATGATGATGCCTTTCGGTTTGCGCGCCAGCGCATCCTCAAGCTGCCGGACCTGTTCATTCACGTCCGCGCCCGCCGAACCGCGAAAGTCTGCCTTCACGCCCAGCAGCGCCGCGCGCGCTTCCAGCCCTTCGCGCGCATCCACCCAGTAGGGATTGGAAACTGATTTGCCGATGAAAATATATTCCTCGTTCGCATCAGCTTCCTTCACCGCCTGCGCCGTCGCGCCCGGCGTCTGTGCGCCCCATCGCGGCAGGAAGACGAGCAGCGCCACAATAATCAGTCCGAGTATCACGTTGATCGCACGTTCCATCTTCCTGTTCCTTGTTGTCGTCAGCAGTTTCCAGAAACTTCGCGCCCGTTCGCCGGTCAACTGATCCAACGTCACCGCGATAATCAGAATCAGCCCGGTGATGATGCCTTCGGAATAAAACGACACGCGCAGAAAGCCCAGCCCGTTCGCAATCATCCCGGTCAGCAGCAGCCCCAGAAAAGTTCCCAGCACCGTGCCCGTGCCGCCTGACAAACTGGCGCCGCCAATCACGACCGCCGCAATCACACGCAGTTCCGCGCCCGTGCCCGCAATCGGTGAAACCGAACCGGTCCTGGCTGTGTTGATGACCCCGGCAAAGGCCGCGAGTATGCCGGTGATCAGATACATCACCATGCGCACTTCATCAACGCTGATGCCTGAGAGCCGCGCCGCTTCCTCGTTGCCGCCAATGTAATAAATCTGCCGCAAATATCGCGCATGCCGCAGCAGCAGATCGGCCATCACCAGCAGCACGATGAAAATGATGATCGGATAAAAAATGCCTGCCACCGCGCCTTCGCCCAGTTGCCGGAACGAAGCCGGAAAGCCGGTGACAGTGGCGCCCTGTGTTTCGACCAGCACGAGGCCGCGCACAATCGTCATCGTGCCGAGCGTCGTGACCAGCGGATTGACCTTGATTCTGGTGATGATGAATCCGTTGATCAGCCCGACCAGCGCGCCGCTCAGCAGCCCCAGGCAGATCGCCGCCGCAGTGCCATAACCCGCCAGCAGCGCCACGCCCGCCGCATATCCGCCCAGCGCCAGCGACGAACCGACCGACAGATCGAACCCGCCGGTGATGATGACGAACGTCATGCCAATCGCCATCAACCCGTCCGTCGCAATGCCCGTCAGAATCGCCCTGAAATTATCCGCCGTCAGAAAGCGATTCGTGTCGCCGGGCTGCACGGCATAAAAGACCAGCGCCGTCACCAGCACGCAGAGAAAGATGACCAGTTCACGCAGCTTGAGCAGTCGTTTGAGCACGAGTTCAGCGCAGTTCGGATAACATCACGAGACAAGATCAGAATTGAGCGGAAGATGAGACATGAAAATCGGCTGGTCAAACACTGTCGCGGTGATCTGCGCTTTTTTTGCGGGCGCAGATTCAACTCTGAGGTGCGACAAACTCGCCAGCCTGTCGCACCTCAGAGTTGAATTGCCAGCAAACAGTCTTCGCACTCTTCAGTTCACGCCAAGGACATCGTGACGGGTGATGATGCCGATGATGCGTCCGTATTCTTCGACCAGAATGGCCGGTGAACTTTTCAGATACTGCCGGGCGCGTTCAAGTTCGACGTTGTCGTTGACGACCGGGAAGGGCTGGTCCATCACCTCCCTGACCGGAGCCTGTAACAGTTCGCGGTTTTCAAGCAGCTTGCCCATCAGATGACTTTCGCGCACGCTGCCCACGGCCCGGCCTTCGTCGAGTACCGGCAGTTGCGACAGGCCGTGTGTGTCCATCAGGCCGAGCGCTTCAGCCGCCAGTTGTTCCGGCCCGACCGCGACCAGGCGCGGCACTTCGCTGTCCTCTTTTTTGGTTTGAATCAACAGCCCCAGCGTCATCTTTTCAGCGCCGAGCAGCCGTTTCTCCTTCATCCATTCGTCAGACAGGAATTTCGACAGATAACGCTCGCCGGTATCGCAGACGATGAACACGATGACATCATTTTCGCCCGCGCTTTCAGCCACCTTCAGCGCCGCGCAGGCAATCGTGCCGGTGCTGCCGCCGCAGAAGATGCCTTCCTCGCGCGCCAGCCGCCGGGCCATATTGAACGAGTCGCGGTCAGTGACGTTGATGATCTCGTCAATGTATTTCATATGCACGTTTTCAGGAATGTTGTCCTGACCGATGCCTTCGACAAGGTACGGCGTCCCGGCCATCATCGCGCCGGTTTCCTTGAAGGTTTTGAAGATCGAACCATACGGATCAGCGCCGATGATTCTGACGTGCGGATTTTGCTCCTTCAGATAACGCCCGGTGCCGCTGATCGTGCCGCCCGTGCCGACGCCCGCGACGAAATGCGTGATCCGGCCTTCGGTCGCTTCCTGGATTTCAGGGCCGGTCGTGCGGTAATGAATTTCGGGGTTGGCGGGATTGTCGTACTGACTGGTCAGAATCGCATTGGGCGTTTCTTCAGTAATGCGCTTTGCCAGGTTGACGTAATGATCGGGCGAATCGCGCCGCGCCGCCGCCGGTACGACAACCACATCAGCGCCGAGCGACTTCAGATAACGCACCTTCTCCTGACTGCATTTGTCGGTCATCACAAAGATGCAGCGATAACCCTTGATCGCGCAGGTCAGCGCGAGGCCGATGCCCGTGTTGCCGCTCGTCGCTTCAACGACCGTGCCGCCGGGTTTGAGCGCGCCGCTGCGTTCGGCGCGTTCGATCATCGCCAGGCCGATGCGATCCTTGACGCTGCCGCCTGGATTGAGCGATTCAATCTTGGCCAGCACGAGCGGCTTGAGGCCCTTTGTCAGCTTGTTCAGTTTGACGAGCGGCGTGTGGCCGATCAGTTCGAGAATGTTGTTTTTGTAGTTCATAAATACTCGTGGTTCCCGATGGGGCAGGGCTGATTCTCTTCCTGCAACGCGGCTGATTCTACCGCCTTGCTTCCGGCTTTGACCAGCACCAGATGCCCGCGCCTGCGCCAGACCTGCCATCCGCCCGGCAGTTCGACGTAACTGCCGCCTGCGCCCTGCGTGACGAGTTGATCAAGCGACAGCAGGTGTGAAGCGCCAATCCGCCGCAGATCGCCGCGCGCGCGCCTGAGCCACAATCGCAGCGCCCGCCGCCTGATGGCTGGTGGCTGCTCACGCAGCAGTTTCAATTCAAGCTTCCTGGCAGAAGCGACTGTGCCGGACAGGTCAGCCGCAATCTCGTTCAGGTAATCATCATCTTCGGTCATCTGCCGCGACAGGCGCAGCAGCGCTTCGTCAATGCGCGGGTTGTATGTTTTCAGTTGCGGCAGCAGTTCGTGCCGCACGCGATTGCGCGTGAAATCGGTCGAGAAATTCGAGCTGTCCGTGCGAAACGCGACGCCGTAATGTTCACAGTAAGCGATCACCTCGGCCCGCGTGACATCGAGCAGCGGTCGAATCAGTCTGACTTTTGCAGCGAGCCTGGCTGAGCGGTGAATGCCGCGCAAACCTTCGCCGCTCGTGCCGCGCAACAGGCGCATGACGATGGTTTCCACCTGGTCGTCGCGCGTGTGCGCAGTGGCAACGACATCTGCGCCGGTTTCGACGGCGGCTTCAGCCAGAAAGTCATAACGCGCCTCGCGCGCGGCGGCTTCGATATTGCCAATGACGCTCAGCGTGACTCCCATCAGAATCGCAGGCGTTTCCAGGCGGGCCGCCAGTTCATCAACAAAAACCTGGTCGGCGTCTGATTCCGCGCCGCGCAAACCGTGATTGAGGTGAGCAGCAAAGATTTTCTTCGGCATCTTCGCCGCGCTCCGCAAACGCACGAAGGCATCAAGCAGCGCGACTGAATCAGCGCCGCCTGACACGGCGACCAGCACTTTCGATTCTTCACCGACATTGAGTTGGCGCAGGGCGGCGCGCAGCTTTTTTTCCAGTCTGGTCATATCAGTTACAATGCAGCTATGTGGCGTCTCTTGCTGATCTGGCTGATTTTCCTGGGAGCGCAGGCAATTTGTTGCTCCACAACTCTTCGTGCCGAAGGCACAACGGACATTAGCCGGTGGTGGAGCGACAGCGCAACCACCGGGACAGTCGCACAACCTCAGCCCAGCCCTGACAGGGCGGCAGAGCAAGGCACGGTCTGCCGCCCTGTCAGGGCTGGCGAGCTTTGGGCCTGCGTTTCTGGTGGTTGCGCTGTCG
>CAYWDW010000209.1:1714-8152 GCA_964457105.1 uncultured Heliobacteriaceae bacterium | reverse complement strand
CCGCGACCCCGCCGCCCCCACCGGCTTCACCAGCTGGTTTACCAGATAACAGCCACCGATGCGGGGACGAGCCCGCCCGCGCGCGTGAGCGAGCGCCCCGGCTGCCGTGCAAGGGCGCTCGCTCACGCTCGCGTGCTGGACCAGTGTTTTGAGGTTCGATTTAGTCGAGCCGTCCGGCGTATGAATGCAGGCCCGGCAGCAGGTAGCTCACACCCAGGTAAGTGAAGATCACGAGCAGGAAGCCGACGAGCGCAAAATAGGCGCTGCGGCGTCCGGCCCAGCCGTGTGAAACGCGCGTGTGCAGGTAGCCAAGATAGGCCAGCCACGCCACCAGCGCGCCCGTTTCCTTCGGATCCCAGCCCCAGTACCGGCCCCACGATTCGTTGGCCCAGATCGCGCCCGTCACCAGCAGAATCAGCAGGCCCGCCGTCGCCAGCCCGACCGTCTTGTAAATCAGGCTGTCCAGCCGTTCGATTGAAGGCATGCTCGCGCGCAACTTTTCGGTGCGGAAACTGAAGATCGCAATGAACAGCGTAATCACGAAGGCGGCAATCAGGCTGGAAACTTCAACCGGATGCGCCCGCGTGTCGAGCGCAAGCTGACCGCCCGCCGAATTGAGCCACTGCGCGCCTTCCTGCACCAGTTGCGCCACCGGCATTTTGTCCGGGTCCATGCCGCTCGCCCTGGCCAGCCACCTGCCAAGCGAATAAAACTGATCCTGACCGACCAGCGCGCCCAGGTTGTGCAGGTTTTTGACCTGGTAAAAGAAAGTCGCAATGCCGACCGCCTGCGACACGAGCGAGGCGCGCAGCGCGTAATGCCCGAACCGCCGCGCCTGCTCATCGCCCTTGAAATGATAAATCGCAAAACAGACGGCCACCGCCAGCAGCAGCAGAATCGTCACCGTCATCACGATGCCCATGCCCGGCAGCGGCACTTTCAGACCTCTGATGAACGAGACATTCTGCCCGTCGGTAATCACCGGATTCATCCGGTAACTGAACGTCGCCAGCGAGTATGAATTGCTGAAGAACAGAAACCCGGAGATCGTGAACAGCGAGGTGAAGATGCCCATGGCTTCGGGCTTGACGCCATCCTTGAGCAGAAACATCACGGCCAGCGCAAAGCTCACCAGCGAAATGCCGTAACTGATCGAAGCGACACCGACGTGAATCGGACGCCAGTAACTGTCAAGCACCGGCGGCAGGCTGATGATTTCATTGCCGATGAAAATGGCCTGGAACAGAATCAGCGTGGCCAGCGTCAGCGAAGCCGCACCCAAAAAGCGCGTGCCTTTGCGGTGCTCAATCAGCAGCGTCGTCAGCGCCGCGCCGAAAGCAAACGCCAGCGAGAGGTCATACAGATGCTGAAACGGAATGTAGCTGAAAAACCACAGCGGATGATACACGCCGTTCATATCCGTCATGCGCTTCCAGTTCTCAATCTCGCCGGACGTGATCCAGCGCATAAACCAGGCCGACAGATTGAAAAACAGGCCCAGCGAGGCGACCCACAGGCCGGCCTTCTGCAAGCCCCTGATCGGCGCATACAGATCGGTCAGATGAAAGGCGGCGGCGAAGATGTAACACAGCACCGCCAGCACGATCAGCCCGCCGTCCTCAAAGAATTTGTTCGGGCCGCCGGTCTTGCGCGCAATCACCATCAGCGCCACGCCGACGAGCGGCAGAATGACGTGCAGGTAATTGAAGATCGCCGGGCGCTTCAGTTCAATGTCAGCAACGTCGGCTGCTACATTTAATGATTTGACTGCCTGACTCATAATCTTTCTCCGGTTGTCAGTGGTCGGTTGTCAGTGGTCCGTAGTCCGTGGTCAGCAGCAGCGGCATTCAACGCCGAATCTGCCACTGACAACTGACCACGGACCACGGACCACTTTCATACTGTCTGCGGCGCTTTGATGCGGGCCGCAATCTTTTTGATCCGATCTTCAAAGCCCAGTCGGTTGCGGTTGGTGTCGCCGCCCAGGTAAGCTTTGCCATCCTCGACGACGATCCACAGCCGCTGATGCGCGAACAGAAAAGTGGCGAGCAGCGCCGCGCCGAGCAGCGCCGAACCAAGATAGAAAACGTTCGAGCCAGGATCGTACTGGATCGAAAGCATGTGCGCGGCTGACACCTTCTCGAAATCCTTCAGCACAAACTGCGTGCCGCCCAGGTTCTGCACGGCGCTTTTCAGAAATGGCGCATTCTCAGTCTGATTGAGGAATGCCTGGTTGAAGGCCCACGCTTCGCGCCGTTCGCCGTTCGGGCTGGTGATTTCAAGATGCACCGCCGGATTGTTGTATTCGCCCGAAGCCAGATTCAGCCTGCCGTTGCGCTCAAACTGAGCATCGGGCAGGAACTCGACATACCGCACGCGGGTTCCGTCATTGAGCGTCACGGTGCTGTTGCGGGTCAGCGTGAGGTCCGGCTGCCCCGGACCGGCGGGCGGGCGATAATCGAGCACCACTGAACGCGCGAAGCCGAGGCCCTGCTGAAACGAAGCCTGGAAGAACCGATAGCCGCGAAAATCATACGGCTTGTTCATATGAATCAGGGCTTCTTCGACCCTGCCGCTTTCCTTGTCCTTCAGCCGCACCTTCGTCAGCCAGTCGAGCGTGTTGGGCGTTTCAATGCCCTTGTTTTTGTCAATCAGCCGCTGCTGAATGTCGAGGCATTCGACTTCAAAGGGCAGGTTGAGATCAACCGTTTTGACTTCGCCCAGGTCAAAGACCTGCTTGACCATCTTGTTTTCAGCCTTGCCCGGATCAAGCCACATTCCGCCGGTCACGCCCCGCGTCGAGGTCAGAAAGCCGCCCAGAAAGATCGTCAGCAGCCCGGCGTGAATGTAATAAGCGCCGAGGCGATTCCACGTCCCTTTCTCGGCAAAGATGGTCGTGTGATTTTCGTCTTCGGTGATTCTGGTTTTGAAGCCCTGCGCGCGCGCGGCCTGCGCGGCGCGGTCAACGAGTTCCCGGCGGCTGGCTTGCGGCACTTCAACCGAATCCTTGAGCTTCTGGCTCTGCACAAAGGTCGGCGAGGCTTTCAGCTTCTTGCGCCGGATGTTCATCCACGTCTTCGGGAAGTAATCAATCGAAGCGAGGATGATATTCAGGCTCAGCACCAGCAGCAGCAGGTTGAAATACCAGACGTGATAGATATTAAAGAACCCCAGACTGCCATACACCAGACGTTCAGCCGGGGTCAGTTTCGCGTAATAATCGCGGAAGGTTTCCAGTTCCTGCTGCTGAATCAGCATGCCGATCATCGCAAAGACGATCAGAATCATCAGCAGCACGACGCCGAACGGCACCGAACTGATGAAACCCAGGAACCGATCAATGATCGAGAGTCTGGACGCCGCTTTGGTCGGCGTCGCAGCCTCGGTAATTTCCCTGGAAGTTTCCATAAAAACTGTGATCTTAAAAGTGGATAGTTCTGTCAATTGCGCTGGCAGGTTAACTGGGACGAATCTGCACAGGCGGCAATCGGCAGTTTACCAGGCTGAATCATCGCTTGCAACCAGCGCTGACCGCCCGGCTTGCCAAGCCTGACAGACCCGGCCCCGGCGCGCAGTGACTCAAGTCACAGCCGCCCGCGCAGAAAGTCCGCCACGCCTTGAATCCGGCGGGCGAGGCCCTGAAAATGCCGGGCGTGACCAGTCGCCCTGACCATTCACGTCAGGCTCAACTGACCTGCAAAATAAAAATAACTGATGACCATCAAAATCCTCGTTCTGCTGCCTGTTCTGTCATGTCTGATGACCCTGGCCGCCTGCCGTCAGACGCCGCCGGATGCGCGCCTCGCGCTCACACCCGCACAATTTGCCGCCACCGACTGGAACGAAATCGTGTCCCGCGCGCGCGGCACGACCGTCAATTTCGGGATGTGGGCCGGTGACGAAGGCCGCAACCGCTACTTTCAGGGCGCTGTGGCCGATACGCTCAGACAGCAGTACGGCATCACGCTGAAAATCGTGCCGAACAGCGACGTGGCCGAAGCCGTCAACAAACTGCTCAACGAAAAAGGCGCGGGCAAAGCGAGCGGCGGCTCAATTGATTTTGTCTGGATCAACGGCGAGAACTTTCGCACCGCCAGGCAGGCCGGAGTGCTGTGGGGGCCGTTTGCCGAACGGCTGCCGAACATTCGTTATTACGACCCACAGGCGCGGCAGCGTGATTTCGGCACGCCCATCGAAGGTTACGAAGCGCCCTGGCAGAAGGCGCATTTTGTCTTCGCTTACGACACGGCGCGCGTGCCGGAGCCGCCGCGTTCCATCGAAGCCTTGCGCGCCTGGATTAAGGCGCATCCGGGGCGCTTCACTTACATTGCGCCGCCGGATTTCACCGGCTCGGTCTTTATTCGCCACCTGCTGCTGCATTTCGGCGGCGGCGCGCAGGCGTTTCAGCAGGGCTTCAACGAAGAGCTTTTCAAAAAGGCTTCCGCCGCGACGGTCGAATACCTCAACGACCTCAAGCCTTACCTCTGGCGCAAAGGCGAAACTTATCCGGCGTCACCGAAGGAAGCCGACCGCCTGTTTGCCAACAATGAAACCGACTTCACGATGAGTTACGGGCCGAGCTTTGCGTCCGAACGCATCGCGCGCGGCGAATACCCGCCGACCGTGCGCACGTTCGTCTTTGACGAAGGCACGATTGGCAATTACAGCTACCTCGGCATTCCCTTCAACGCCAGCAACGTCGCGGGCGCGCTCGTCGTCATCAATCACCTGATGTCGCCGGCGCATGCGATGGATCAGGCCAGAACGCTCGGCGCGTTATTTCCGATGCGGCTGGATCAGCTTTCACCATCTGAACGAGACGCGGTGCTGGCGATTCCGTCCGGCCCGGCCACGCTTTCAATCGCCGAACTCGCCAGCCATCAGTTGCCCGAACCCGACGCGCAATACCTGGTCAGACTCGAAAAGGAATGGACCGAAAAAGTCCTGCGCCGGTGATGAGCTAAAGCGGCCCAGCGTAAGGTCAGGATCAGGGATGAAACAAGATGCCCAAACCACGGGGACAACGGGGGGGCACGGGGAACGCCCATCACGCTTCAGCTTTGGCTGTCCACTCCGCCCCCGTGTTCCCCGTGGCTGGTAGTTTTATATTGTCCTCAATCCTTACGGGCTGTGTTTCCCGACCACGCGAAAGAGCGAGGCGGTGACTGGTTCAAGCCTGTATTCGCGGCGCAGCAATTCAAGCCCGACGGCTTCACGGCTGCGCGCGCGCATGCCTTCAGACCAGATCGTTTCGTCAAAATCCACGAAGACGGGCCGACCGGCTTTGAGGTAATCGTCAACCACTTCGCCCAGGCGCGCATCCGGCCAGCCTGCACCGAACGGAATTGTCTGCCAGCCCGGATGCGCGCCGATCCGCTGATAATAATTCACCAGCGGCGTGCGCCTGCCGACCAGAAAGACCGCCTGTTCCGGCAGCGTCGAAATCATCGCGGCATAATCCCGCGCCGCAATCGTGTGCGGCCACTGCACCCGATGCAGAAAGATCGCCGCGCCGACCAGACCGCTCACAGTCAAAGCCGCCAGCAGTGCCAGCCCGACACCGTGCCAGGTCGTTTGCTCACGGCTCCATTCCGCCAGCCGCCAGCCGCACAAAGGCGCCAGACCGATCAGCCCCGTCAGCAGGTAACGCGGATTGAGCGCCAGATCGTGATTCGCCACGAGCGCCAGCACCGACAGCAGCCCGAATAAACTGGTCAGCAGCCAGACCCGCTCGCCCGCGTGCGCCTGCAGCCGCGCCCGCCAGCAATCGCGGAGTGAAACCGGAGTAAGCAGAAACGCTGCCGGTGAACAGATGAACGCATAGCCCGCCAGCAGCCATACATTGCGCAGCGTGACCGGATGCTCCAGCCGCTCCTGCGCGCTCAGCGCAAACCACGTCCGCACCGCCGACAGGTAATACTCAGGCCAGGCCAGCGACCAGTAAACCGGCCCCGCCACCGCCGCCATACAAGCCAGCCCGAAAGCCGTCAGCCAGACTTTCAATCGCTGCCCGTAAAGCCATCCGGCCAGCGCGACCAGCGGCAGATAGAAGATTGCCAGTTCGCGCACATTCGCGCTCAGCCCGAACAGCGCGGCAGCCAGCAAATATTGCGCGGTCTGATTTCGTCGCAGGCTGCGCACCAGCCACCACAGCGACCAGGCCCACCACAGCACGCCGGGAATTTCGCTCATCCCGCGCCCGCTGTAAACGACATACAACGGCGACAGGGCAACCAGCAGCGCCGCCAGCCAGGCCGCCCGGCGTTCAGCGGTCAGCTCCCGGTAAAGCGCGTAGAGACCGATCACCGCCAGGCCGCTTTGCGCAATGACGCCGTATTTGATCAGCAGATAAGCCTGATCCGGCGGCCATCCGAAAGCATGTTGAGCGACCAGCCACAACCCGCGATTGCCCGCCAGAAACAACGCCCGCCCCAGCCC
>CAYWDW010000209.1:0-1704 GCA_964457105.1 uncultured Heliobacteriaceae bacterium | reverse complement strand
GCGAAGGCGTCCCCTGCACCACACACGCCGCATAATCAAAGCTGTCCCAGTCAGCCATAAACGGATCACGCGCCAGCCACGCCAGCAGCCACGCCACCCCGGCCAGCGACAGCCAGCAGCGATAATCACGTTTCCAAGCGAATGAAGTCATGAAATGCGGAAGTCGGAATTCGGAAGTCGGAAGTCGGAAGCCGGAAAACAGAAGTCGTAGTCGGCAGTCGGCAGTCGGCAGTCGGCAGAAAGAAGATGAAAGGCAGTTGGCAGGAAGCAGCGGGCAGGAAACGAAAGGCAGAAATCGAGAGCATCGGGTCCGTCCTCTCAACTTCTGCCTGCGTTTTCGACTCGCTGCTTCCGCCTGCTGCCGTTGACGACCGCCTTCCGACTTCTGACTTCTTTCTTCCGACTACCGAATTCCGAATTCCGAATTCCCTC
Source organism: uncultured Heliobacteriaceae bacterium (assembly GCA_964457105.1). Lineage (GTDB taxonomy): Bacteria > Acidobacteriota > Blastocatellia > RBC074 > RBC074 > DASRDU01. Next base: position 1,272 of record CAYWDW010000209.1, on the reverse strand, counting down.
ACGCTTTCGGTGCGTAATAGCCGCGCCGGTGACGAATCTTCAGGTCTTTGGGATTGCGGTTGTTGACGCGGACTTCGATTTTGCGGAAGCCGCCGTCGGGCACGACGTTGTCAGGTTCGTAGGCAATCAGGTACTGCTGCCGCAAATCTCGTTCGAGTTCGGCAAAGGCGCGGTCCAGATCGCCCGGCCCTTTGGGAAAATAGGCGCGGCCTCCGGTGGCTTCGCAAAGCTGTTTCAGTTTGCCTTCGTTGACGCCGCCAAAAGCCGGATCGCCAATGCCGATGGCATAAATCGAAGCCTCGGCCCTGAGCGCCTCGCTGATCGCATCCGCAATCTTCATCCGGCTGGTCGTGTCCTCGCCATCGGTGAGCAGGATCATCGTCTTGCGTCCGGCCTCACCGGCCAGCAAATCAGCCGAAGTCGCCACGACTGAATCCCAGATTGAAGTGCCGCCCATCGCATTCGGATTGATCGGCGGCGTCGGGCCACCGGCAAGGCTGATCGGCGGCGGGGCGACATAAGCGACTTCTTCAAGCGCCTTGCGCAACCGGCCCGGACTTGAGGTCAGGCCCTGCATCAGCGTCGGCTCGCGCTCGAATTTGATGACTGCCGCCGTGTCCCTGCCGACCTGAATGACGGAATTGAAGAACTGAAATCCGGCGTCCTTCAGCACCGGCAGGACGTATCTTTCGCTGAGGCTGACGTCAATCATCAGCGCCATCGTCAGCGGCAGGTCAGTCTCTTTCTTAAAGGTGAAAACCTGCTGCGGCTTGCCGTCTTCAAGGATGATGATGTCGTCTTTGGTCAGGTCGTTGATGTAGCGGTTCTGCTTGTCTGACACGCTGAACAGCACGTTGACAAGCTGCGTGCCGACGCGGATCGGCTGCTGATCGTCTTCTTCAGCTTTCTTCTGCTGACCGGCAGGGGGCTTTTTTTCCTGCTGCTTCTGTTCCTGTTGCTGCGCGTGCGCGCGATCAGATGAAAAGAGCAGCGCTGACAGCAGGCCGATGGTCAGCAGACAGGCGCTGACGGTCAGGCTCAAACTTCGTGACTTCATAATCCCTTTCGACCGCAGAGGGGGCAGCAGGAAATCGTGCAGGCATCACTGGCCGCCGGGCATTTTCAATCCGGCGCGAATATTGCGCGGCACCGCCGTATAACCATCTCGCGCCCTGATTCTGAGATGCTTGTGACCCGGCAACCGGACTTCGATCTTGCGAAACTTGCCATCGAAGTTTTCATTGGCCGGGGCATAACTGATCAGATACTGGC
>CAYWDW010000208.1:1934-8159 GCA_964457105.1 uncultured Heliobacteriaceae bacterium | reverse complement strand
AGCGGGTGCTGGTGGCTTCGACTTCTGAAGTTTACGGCAAGAACAATCAGATTCCGTTCCGCGAAGATCACGACCTGGTGATGGGCGCGACGAACAAAGGACGCTGGAGCTATGCCTGCTCCAAGGCGATTGACGAATTTCTGGCCATCGCCTACTGGAAGGAAAAGAAAGTGCCGACCGTCGTGGTGCGGCTTTTCAATACGGTCGGCCCGCGTCAGACCGGGCAATACGGGATGGTGATTCCGAACTTCGTGCGCCAGGCGCTGCGGCAGAAGGACATCACTGTGTTCGGCGACGGTTCGCAGAGCCGCTGCTTCACGCACGTTTCCGATGTGGTTGGCGCGCTGATGAAGCTGATCGAACATCCGCAGGCGGTCGGTGAGGTTTACAACATCGGCAGCGCCAACGAAGTCACGATTCTGCAACTGGCCGAGCGCATCAGGGAACTGACGCATTCCGCTTCGCCGATTACCTTCGTGCCGTATGAACAGGCTTATGAAGAAGGCTTTGAGGACATGCTGCGCCGCGTGCCGAGCGTCGAAAAGGCGCACAACCTGATCGGCTACGAGCCGAAACACACGCTGGATGAAATTCTGACCAGCGTGATTGAGTATCAGAAGGTGAAACTGGCCATCGGAGCCAGCACCATCGCCGCTTCGTAATTTCGTCTGCCGTCGTGTCGGCACCAGAGGTTTGACCGCGCCCCAGAGGTTCAACCGCATGCAACTGATCGTCGTTTTTTTCGTGGCTTTTCTGCTCAGTCTGCTGCTGACGGCAGGGGTGCGGAAGTTTGCCCGCGCGCGCGGCATTGTGGCGCTGCCGCGCAAGGATCGGTGGCATCAGAAACCGACGGCGCTGCTGGGCGGCATGGCGATTTATGCGACGGTTATGGTCACCTGGCTGATCTTTGCGCGCGATCAGCGCCAGGCGCTGCCGGTGATGCTGGCCAGCACGGTGCTGTTTGTCATCGGGCTGATTGATGATCTCAGACCGCTCAAGCCTTACATCCGGCTGGTCGCGCAACTGGTGCTGGCGGCGGCGGTGGTTTACAGCGGTCTGGTGCTGCCCTGGACACAGCTTGAAGTCGTCAATGACCTGATTACGATTTTCTGGCTGGTGGGCATCACCAACGCGGTCAACCTGCTCGACAACATGGACGGGCTGGCGGGTGGCATTACGCTGATTTCGTGCCTGTTTCTGGCGATTACGTTCGTGGTCAGCGGGCAGGCGAGTGAAGCGGTGCTGCCGATGCTGATGGGCGGAGCGGTAGCCGGGTTCCTGGTGTTCAATTTCAATCCGGCTTCGATCTTTATGGGCGATTGCGGCTCGACCTTCCTGGGCTTTGCGCTGGGCGGGATGGCGCTGCTCAGCGAATATGGCCGCACCCGCAACGTCACGGCGGTCTTCTTTACGCCAGTGCTGATTCTGATGATTCCGATTCTGGATACCTGCCTGGTGACGGTGACGCGCAAACTGGCTGGCCGGTCGGTGGCTCAGGGCGGGCGCGATCACACTTCGCACCGGCTGGTGGCGCTCGGCATGTCGGAGCGGCGCGCCGTGCTGATGCTGTACCTGTTTGCGACCATTTCCGGTTCGCTTTCGATGATGGTGCGCCTGCTGCGGCAGGAAGTCATCCTGCTGCTGATTCCGGCCTTTGCGCTGGTCGTGCTTTTTCTGGGGCTGTATCTCGGCAAGGTGCGCGTCTATGAAGAAGGCGCGCAGCCGACTGGCAATGCCATTATTCGGGGCCTCTGGGATTTCACTTACAAGCGACGCATCTTCGAGGTGCTGCTTGATGTGCTGCTGGTGGCGATGGCCTGGTACGGCGCTTACCTGATTCGCTTTGACGGTGACATGCCCGGCGAACAGATGCAGGTTGTGCTGCGCACGCTTCCGCTGGTCATCATCATTCAGTTGCCGTTCTTCCTGGTCATGGGGGTTTATCGGGGCTTGTGGCGCTACACGGGCATTTCCGAACTGATGACGATGGTCTGGTCGGTGCTGGCCGGGACGGTCTTCAGCACGATGACGGTCATGCTGATCTACAATTTCAAAGGGCCGTCACGCGGCGCCTCGATTCTCTACGGGCTGCTGCTGCTGCTGCTGATTGCGGCCAGCCGGTTGTCGTTCCGCCTGATTCCGGCGCTGATCGGCAGCCGCACCGTGTTTCGCCCTGATGCCCGCCCGGTGCTGATTTACGGCGCGAGTGACAGCAGCGAAATCCTGATTCGTGAAATCCTCAGCAACCCGGATCACGGCTATCGCCCGGTGGGATTTGTGGACGAAGACAATCGGATGGCCGGCAAGGTCATTCACGGCTACCGCATTTTTGACGTGCGGGAGATGCCTGCCGTGATTCGTGAGCATGGCATCAATGAAGTGCTGATTCCGAGCCTCAGAGTCTCTGACAGCCTGCTCGACAATCTGCGCACCCTGGGCGTCAGCCCCAGGCGAATGAACATCAGATTCGAATAGCATTATCCAGCCGGTATAATCGGGTTTCGCTGCGGAGGGCATTACTCGCCGCAGCAGACTGTTCCCCCCTGCATCATCATTTCATCATCCAGCGCGCCCTATGTCTGCCCCGCCTCTGCTCAGAGCCGGTCAGGTACTGAACAAATGCCGTTATTCTGTTAAGCCGTCCCTGCTGATTGACAACGCGGAGCTGATCCGGGAAGCTGTGCAGTCAGTGGCGGGTAACGAACGGTGCGGTGTTCATCCGGTCAGTCAATCCTGTTCTTTCCGCGTCATGATTTGACTGGAACCTGTCTGCTGAGCAGCCTGAACACAGATTTCGCGCTGGCTTGAAGGAGAACAGCCCATGATTTGCCCTGCCTGTGGAGCGGAAGCTCATCGTTCACATTCCCATGGAGTTGGTGAAAAGCTGTTCAAGTTGACGAGCGGTTATCGCGTCTATCGGTGTCGCAAATGCCAGTGGCGCGGCTGGGTCGCGCAGGCGTATCAGGTCAATGTGGTCAGCCGGGCGCGCACGTACTTTTACTTCGTGGTCGTGTTGATTCTGACCACGCTGCTGGCGCTCTATTACACCAGCCGGATCATTGAGCAGGGGCCGGTCATTACTCCGCCGCAGTAAGCCCGGACAGGCCGGACGTGACTGGTTGTGTCAATTCGTGGCGCAGCAGGCAAAAAAGAAACCCGCTGCTGAAAACAACAGCGGGTCAAGACAGAGTACGGAGAGAGAGAATTAAATCGAAGCAGCCTGGAGTTTAGAAATCGGGCTTTTTCCGCCCGTCCTTTCCTTTATTGTCGCGGTCTGAATTGCGACGGTCATTGTCACGGCCCTTGTCCTTGTCCTTTTCACGCATGCCCCGGTCAGTCTCTTTCTGACCACGCTCAGGCTTTTTATCCTTTTCCTGAGCCGGGGTGCTGACCGTCAGCAGCAATCCCATCATCGTGACCGCCATCAGATTTCTGATCAACTTCATCATAACTGACCCCTCCTGTGTGACCTCGGACGAAACTGCTGGTCCGATCTGATCGAAGGGGGACTGCCAACTGCCTTTCTGCGCAGCGCCGCCCATTCTGAAGCCGGGCGGATGGTAGCAGAAAATAACTATGCTGGCGATTGGTTGCGCATACGGATCAGTACCGGGAGCGGTAGCGACCGGGTTCCGGCAGCTAACCCTTTACGTCAGGACCCGGTCGCTACCGCTCCCGGTACTGAACATCGCCCTGCGCGCTGATGTTTCGCAAGCCTTGTGCCATCGCCAGGACGCGGCTGACGGCGGTCTGGCAAATCGTTAACCCAGGCAGGAATTACAGTTGCACAGTCGGCCTGGAATAATTTCAGATTGCGGCTGACTCAGGACGCCTGAATGCGTCGGACTGAGTGACGATTTGGGATACCGTCGTTGTTCAGTCAGCCGCTCGTGTGCTGAATGGCCAGGCGCGAGTCGTCCGCGACCAGATTAAGAACCCCAGGATTCCCAGGCCGAGTGTGACCAGCCCGAACAGCAGAGCTTTGCTGTCGGAAGTGACAAAGATGAAGATCCAGCCAGCCAGCGCAATCAGCACCGGCAGGGGATAGAGCCAGATGCGGTAAGGTCGCGGCAGGTCGGGCCGGTTCTTTCTGAGCAGCATGACGGCAACAACCTGGCCGATGAACTGCACCAGCAGCCGCGTCGTCAGCAGCGCCCCGATGACGAAATCAAGCGGAAACAAACTACAGACAATCGCCACCGCCCCGATCAGCAGCAGCGAAATGTGCGGGAAGTTGTGCCGGGGATGCAGCCGCGCAAAGACGCTGAAAAAATAGCCGTCCCGCGCCGCCGCATACGGAATGCGCGAATAACCGAGCAGCAGCGCAAAGACCGATCCGAAAGCGGTCCACAGAATCAGAAACGTGAAGGCCGTCGCGACGCCGGAGCCGTAAACCTTTTCCATCATCACCGACACGACAAAAAACGACAGCGCATTCGGCGGGTCGCTCGGAATGAACTGTCGCCAGGGCAGAATGCCGATGATGGAAAGGTTCGTGGCAAAGTAAATCACGGCCACCGCAATGACGCTGATGATGACCGAACGGGGAATCACGCGGCCTGGATTTCTGACTTCATCGCCGAGGTAGCAGATGTCGTAATAGCCCAGGTAATCATAGACGCCGATGCTCGAAGCCGCGCCGAGACCGAACATCAGCGCCGGTGACAGGTGCAGGTCAACCTGCGGAAAATCGAAGGCCATGGCCGGGTCAAACTTCACCGCGCCGGTAATGATGACGGCGGCAGTGGTCAGCAGCGTCCCGACCCACAGGCTGACGGTCAGCCTGCCAATGTGCGTGATGCGACGATAAAGCAGCGCAATGTTGATGAGGCCGACCAGCGCCGCCACCACCAGCATTTCGCGGGTGCCCATGCCCTTCCACACATAACCCAGGTATTGCGCAAAGCCCTTGTAACCTGAGGCAATCTCCAGCGGGCCGCTCAGAATAAACTGCCAGATGAACAGAAACGCCATCAGCCTGCCGAAGGTCTGATTGCCAAAGGCTTCGCGCAGATACACGTAACTGCCGCCCGAACCGGGCATCGCCGCGCCGAGTTCGCTCCACACCATCCCGTCACAGATCACGATCAGCGCCGCCAGCAGCCAGCCGGCCATCGCGTAAGGGCCGAGCGGCTGCGCGCCATACATCGCGCCCATCAGCAGCGGAATCGTGATGAACGGCCCGATGCCGATCATATTCGACATATTCAGCGCCGTCGCCTGCAGCGTCCCGAAATGGCGCACCAGATGCGGCGCTTCCTTTGCCTGTGCCGATGATTCGTTCATAAGCGAAAGTCTGTGAGACTGCGTGATTGCGTGACTGCCTGAACTGCGTTGCGGCGGATGCTGCCACAGTTGTCGGGCCGGGGGCAAATGATCCGATGGCCGGATTGACATTTCCCGGCCCGTTACCCACAATGCGCCTGCTTTGCCCGACTGAAAAATCCCGGACAGAATAAATTGCCTCCTCACCTGAGCGGCTGTCGCGGATTTCGTCAATGCTGACAGTCCCGTTATGAATTTCAATCCACAGGAATTGAGTGATGAACCTTGAGCTATTGGCAGGGAAGCTGTCGGCGCTGTTCTCAGGTCAGCGCCGCCTGAAAGTTGTGGTGATCGCCGGTTTGACGCTGGCCCTGATTGCGGGCGGGCTGTTGCGCCGGAGCGAGGTGGCGCACTCACAGGCGGCGCTGCCGACGCTGATGTTTGTGACGCAGCCGCCGTTTGGCTATGACTTCACTTCGGTCAATGCAGTCTTTGGCAATCACAATCCGGCGACCGGTTCGACGCCGCGCGGCGGCGATTTATACATTCGTTACAGCAACGGCACGCTGCGCAACCTGACGGCTGAAGCCGGATTCGGCCTCACGCCGGGGCAGGAAATTGCCGTGCGCGAACCGTCGGTTCACTGGTCCGGCGCAAAGGCGCTGGTGTCAATCGTCATCGGCGGCACGACGAAAAACGATCTCAATCCGGTTTACTGGCAGATTTATGAAGTTACCGGCATCGCGCCGGGCGAAGCCGTCACGTTCACGAAGCTGCCGCAACCGCCTGATTACAACAACGTCTCGCCGCTGTATGGCACTGACGACCGCATCATTTTCACTTCCGACCGCCCGCGCAACGGGCAGCGCCTGCTGTACCCGCAGCTTGACGAATATGAATCGCAGCCGACCAACACCGGCCTCTGGTCCATGCATGCCGACGGCAGCGATTTGAAGCTGC
>CAYWDW010000208.1:0-1924 GCA_964457105.1 uncultured Heliobacteriaceae bacterium | reverse complement strand
GCGCCTGCTCGAGCTGCTCGATCACGCCGTCTCAGGCGATTTCACGCCGATCATTGCTTCTGATGGCCGCCTGATCTTCACGCGCTGGGATCACCTGCAACGCGATCAGCAAAGTGATGAAGGCCGCCTCGCCGCGCAATACGGTGCCTTCAACTATGCGGCTGAAAACAGCACGCAGGCGCTCAACAGCAGCGCCGAAATCTTTCCTGAACTGCGCACCGTGCCAAACGGCACTTACAATCACGGCCACACGATGAATTTCTTTTTCCCCTGGCAGCTCAACGAAGACGGCACCGGACTGGAAACGCTCAATCACATCGGGCGGCACGAACTGGCGCGGTATTTCAATTCGTCGCACGACGGCCTGCCCGAATTCATTCCGCCGCAGGCGCGCCGCACGACTGATCTTTTTCTGCAACTGAAGGAAGACCCCGCGCGGCCCGGTTATTTTTATGGCACGCACGCGCCTGAATTCGGCACACACGCAGCAGGGCAGATCATCGGCCTGCTCGCCAGTGAAAACATCGTGGCCGAAAACATGCAGATTGATTACGTCACCGATCCGGTCACGGCTTCGGTCACGGCTGATGGACAGACGCCGTCGGCTAATCACGCGGGTTTGTTTCGCAATCCGACGCCGCTTTCAAACGGCAGCCTGATTGCCGTGCGCTCGTCTTCGACTTATGCCGACCGCACCAGCGCGGGGCCGTTGTCATCGCGCTATGACTTTCATCTCGTGCGCCTGCAACCCGGCAACGGCGCGACCACCTACGCCACCGTCGCCGAGCGCGTGATTCCCGGCGGCATCGTCAAAACGATTTCGTATTTCGATAACTCGCCGTATCAGGTCGTCACTTACAGCGGCCCAATGTGGGAACTGGACCCGGTTGAAGTGCGCGCGCGCCCGCGTCCGGCAAAACATACGACTCCGCTGCCTGAGATTGAACAGCAGATTCTCAGCACGGAACTCGGCGGGCAGGACGGCATAGACAAACTCAAAGCCTTTCTCGAAGCGCGCAACCTGGCGCTCGTCGTCAGCCGCAACGTCACGCGCCGCGCTGACAAGCAGCAGGATTTCAATCTGAAGATTTTCGGCAGCAGCACGCAGACCGCCGAAGCCGGAGCCACGCCGGTTGAAGTCGCCTGGCTGCAGTTTTATCAGGGCGATCAGATTCGCAGCTACAGTAAATACCGCAACGGCATCGGACGCCGCCCCATCGCGCAACTGATGCACGATGGTTTGCTGCCAACGGTCGCTGGCGCTCCGGCCTCAAGCGTGCAACTCGGCGCTGACGGCAGCCTCGCGGCGCTCGTTCCGGCGCGGCGCGCGCTGAGCTGGCAGATGACAAAACAGAATGGCGAGCCGGTCGTGCGGGAACGTTACTGGGTGACGTTTGCGCCCGGTGAAATGCGCTCCTGTACCAATTGTCACGGCGTCACGCCGAATGACGTTGTGCTGAAACAACCGGCGCCGACCAATCCGCCGCAGGCTTTGCGCGACCTGGCGCGGTGGCTGAAAGCGGCTTATCCGAAAGCAGGCATCATCAGCCCGGCGACCACAGTTTCAGCCGCGAGTTATGCCGGCGCCGAAATCGCGCAGGACTCAATCGTCTCAGCCTTCGGCGTCAGTCTGGCGGCGGCGGTGCAGGGCGCCACGTCGCTGCCGCTGCCGTCATCGCTGGCCGGAACGACCGTCACGATCAGGGACCGCACAAGCACCGAACGCGATGCGCCGCTCTTTTTCGTGTCGCCCGCGCAGGTCAACTATCAGATTCCCGCAGGCACCGCGTCCGGCACGGCCACGATCACCATCAACAGCGGCGATGGCGCAGTGGCCACCGGGGCGGTTTCGATTGTGCCGGTTGCGCCATCGCTGTTCACTGCCGATGCGAGCGGCGCCGGACTGCCTGCGGCCTTCGTGCTG
>CAYWDW010000207.1:0-8191 GCA_964457105.1 uncultured Heliobacteriaceae bacterium | reverse complement strand
CCTGCCTGCCAACGAGTAGGAATCCTCGCATTTCCAATGCGGGGAGGATGTCAATGATCTCCGCCCAGGACAAAATTACCTGTCACATTTCCAAAGCGAATCCGATTGCCAGGGCGGACAAGGCATGGAACGCCGGGACTTGCTTTGATTTCCCTCCCCTCATCGCTCACGTTCAATTTTTTTCTGACAGCTCGGACATTGCATCGGCGTCATCTCCTGTTTATGACAAACATTGCCTTGCGGCTCAGAAGTAATGAAACCCTTTCCCTTTTGCCTTGTCCAACTGGCGCAGCTTCTCGTCCGCGTAAGCGTAAAAGACCTGTCCCGGCTGAATCACCTGCAACAGTTGCAGCGCCTCCGGCACAGCCTCAATCAAATATTCCAGGCTGTTCCTGAAGCCGCGCAGTACCACGACCGCGATGGCATAATTGGCCACCACATTCTGATGGTAGAGATTGGTGTCAGTCGTGATGAGCGCGTCGTAGTCGTGCTGCGCCGCGTCGAGCAGGGCGCTGTTGCGCAGCCCTTTCCACCCCCGCTGGTCGGCGAAAGTGACGACATGCGGCGCGAAGTGCGGCGCCAGCCGACGTGAAGCGCAATCGTCAAAGAGCAGTTTCATCAGTCATCCACTCGTGTGGCGATCAGTCCTTCCTCCACAGCTTCCTTCAATCTGTCGAGCGCCTTCACCGCCTCTTCCCGGCTGATGGATGGGAAGTCGTCCAGGAATTCATCCAGGTTGTAGCCGGTCGCCAGACAATCCAGCAGAGTGGCTACAGGCACGCGACTCAGGCCGATGACTGGCGTGCCGCCCATCCGCTCCGGGTTCGAGGTGATGGGGGGCGCAGTTGCGGCCAGGCGGCGCAGGTTCCTGAGTTCCTCTTCGAGATCCGTTTGCGACTGATTTTCCAGCTTTTCTACTGCCATTGGTATCTCCATTCAGTCGGCAGGATAGCAAAAAAAGGGGGAACCCGGAAAGGTTCCCCCTGATTCAGAACATCTGCTGCCGCCGCCGACTCAGAAGGTGACCCGCAGCGCGAATTGCAGGTTGCGTTGCGGATCACCGCCGCCGTAGGCGGTCGAGTTGATTGTTCCTGCGCCGCCGCTCGGATTGAGTTTGCCGCTGCTGAAGCTGCCGATGAAACCATCGGGGTTGCCCAGATTGACGTGATTGAAGAGGTTGACTGCTTCAACCCGGAACTCGGCTTCAGTTCGTTCAGTCAGCTTAAACTTCTTGAAGAGTGAAGCGTCCGTTCGCCAGTATCCCGGCCCGCGCAGCGCATTGCGTTTCTGGTTGCCGAACGTGCCGACCGCCGGAACGCCGAAGACGCTCAGATCGGTGTAGAACTTGATCGTCCCATCACTGGTCCGTGAAGTTCCGGTTTTGACTGAACCACTGACATTCGGACGGCAGGTGCCGGTGTCGGAAATCCCGTTTGTGTCAAAGCAGTTGTCAAACGGCAAACCACTCTGAATCGTGGTGTTCGAGTTAAACTGCCAGCCGCCAACCAGCAGATCAGCCGCGCGCGACATGCTGCCGCCGAACCGCTTGCCTTTGCCAATCGGCAGTTCGTAAACCTGCGAGAACACGAAGCTGTGATCGCGCTGCCAGCCCGCCGGGCCGCGATTCAGACTGGAATCATAGAAGAAGTAACCACCATCTTCCTGCACCTGATTCTGGAAAGTGTAATGCGCCAGAATCGAGTATCCGTCAGAGAACCGCTTGTCCACTTTGAGCTGAAGTGAATTGTAGTGGTTGTCGGCGCAGTTGCAGAAGAAATTGATCCCCTGCGTCCAGCCGAATTTCTGGAAGTACGGCTTGAAGAGCGTGCCATTACGGCCTGGCGTATAGCCAGCAATCGGCACCTGGTTGATGTCGAAGTCCGGGCCGTCACCCGCAAACACGTGCGTGCCTTTGTTGCCCACATATGCCGCTTCAATGGACATCCTGTTGGTCAACTGGTACTGCACGGTAGCATTCCACGCATCCACGGCGGGCAGCCGCATTTTATCGGGCAGCACGCGGGTGAAGACGTTGTTCGGCAGGAAGAAGACCCCGTTGCCCGGCAGCGCAGTGTTGGCTTTCGCGGTCGGATCCTTCGGCAACTTGTCGAGGCCGTAGAACTGCGTGAAAGCCGGAGCGCCATTGGCCAGATTGAAGGCCGTATTGAATGAGCCGTTGTTGACCTGCTGAGCGGCGAGCACCGGCAGGTTCTGTGTGACCGAGTGGCCGAAGACCGAACCGAACACGCCGATGTCATAGCTGCGGCCATAACCGGCGCGGACGACGAGCTTGTCGGTGAACTTGTAAGCCAGGCTCAGGCGCGGGGCAAAGTTGACTGAGTTCAGCACGTTGCCGTTCAGCCCGGTCGTGCCGTAACCGACCGTTCTCATCTGCCCGGTTTCAAGGCTCAGGTAACCGGCGTTGCCCGGCGCGTTGATGGTCTGCGGGTTGATGACATCCAGGCGCAGCCCGTAATTGATGGTCAGCTTCTGATTCACGCGCCACTGATCCTGACCATAGTAAAAGTGACGCCACTGCCGTTCACGGGCGTCAGTGCTGCTGCTGATGAAGCGACCGAAGTTGGTCACATTGCCCAGCAGGAAAGTCGCCAGACCCAGACCCCCGCCGGACGGGAGGGCTGTGCCGTTGTTTTCAAACGAGAGTTCACCAGCGCGGTGGACATCGCTGGGCACGCGCAGGTTGTAAGCGCGGCGCACGTCAATGCCAAACTTGAAGGTGTGATTGCCCACAAACTTGGTGGTGTTACTGACGTACTGGAACTGATTCTCGTCCTGATCGAGCGGGCAGTTGCAGCGGTTGACGCCAAGCCCTGAACCGAAGTTGGTGTCACCGACGCCGCCATTGCCCTTGATGAATCCGGCAAACAGACCGGAACTGAAGGAATCATTGTTGAGTCCCTTGATGCCCGCGTCAGTCGCGGTGTTCTTGCCAAAGTCGAACGGCAGCACGTTGACTTTGTAACGGAAGAAACCGAAGCGGAAGTCAGTCACGAGCGTGGGGTTCCAACTGTAATCGAAGCCGTAAGCCACGCTCTGATTGCGCACCTTCGAACTGCCGCCCAGTGACACCAGTTCAGGGCCGCCGCCCTGGCCGAAGGCCGTCGGGCCGTTGCGGGTGAAATCCGCAAAGCTGTAGCGACCGAACATGCTCAGCTTCTCGGTTGACTTGTAATCAATGCGCACATCGAAGCTGTCCTTGTCGAAGCCTTCGATCCCGGCGGCCACGTAGTTGTCGGTCGTGCCGTTCAGACGGCCCGGCGCGTTCGGCAGCGGAATCAGTTTCAACACGTTGAGCGCCTGCTGTGACAGGCGACCAGGCAGAATCTTGTTGCCCGCAAACTGAGTGCGGGAAACCAGGTTGCCACTGGCGTCAAACACAGAAGTCGCCGGGTCGTAGATATTCACGCCATACGCGCTCAGATCGCCCCCGCGGGCGGCTGCCGTTGGGACAGACAGGAGCTTGCTGCCGCCCGTCTTGCTGCGCAGCCCGTCGTAATCACCGAAGAAAAAGAGTCGGTCCCTGATGATGCGACCGCCAATCGCGCCGCCGAACTGATTGCGCAAGGTGTCAGGGATAAACTTGCCGGTCAGGTTGTTTTTGAAAGCCTGTGAAAACGGATTGCGCGCCTGGAACAGATCGTTCTGGCGGAAGAGATAGGCCGCGCCGTGCAGGCTGTTGGTGCCCGAACGAGTTGACACCGAAGCCACGCCGGCGATGGCCTGCCCAAACTCAGCGTCGTAATTCTGCGAGGTGATCTTGGCCTCGCCGATGGATTCAAAGTTCGGGTTGATGACGATGATGCCGAGAATCGGGTCGCGGTTCTCGGTGCCGTCAAGCTGATAGCCGGTGCCGCTGAAGTTCTGGCCGTTGACCATCGTCTGGGTTGAACCCTGCGGGTTTTCGCTGGCGGCGTGCTGCCACTGAAGCTGCTGTGTGCCGGGCGTGAGCAGAATGAACTTGGTGAAGTTGCGATCCAGAATCGGCAGGTCCGTGACCTGGCGGCTCTCAAACGTCGTCGCCACGTCGGCGCGGTCGGTCTTGAGCAGCGGAGCTTCTGCCGTAATCGTGATCTCTTCGGTCACCGCCCCGGCAGTCAACTGAAAGTTGGCCGGGGTGGCGGTGTCCACGTTGACCACGACGTTATCAAGGACCGCGGCCTTGAAGTTCGGCGCTTCGATCCGGACCCGGTAAATGCCGGGAATCAGGCGCGTCTGATTGAAGTTGCCGTCAGAGTTGGTTTCGACAGTGGTGCCGATGTTCTTGCTGACATCAGTGATAATCACCTTGGCGCCAGGGACGGCGGCGCCCTGAGCATCAGTGACGGTGCCGAAGATGCTGCCATAAACCGCCTGCCCGAACGACGTGCCCGGAGCAAAGGTTAACAGCAGCAGCAGGCACAGCGAGAGGATCGAAAGTCTCTCGGTGGTCCTCATACATAGTCCTCCTGTTGCGTTCCGATTGTGGTCTGATCAACCGGAACGTCGGTTGTGAAACGGCTCTGCCTGCGCCTGCCCTGAACTTTAGCGGCAGCGCAGTGACAGAACCCGACTCAGTCCCTGAAACTGAGTGTGCGTGACTCCTGAGGTACTGAATGTCAGGAGAAAGTTGATCCCAGCAGGAAGCTTTACGCCTTCGGGTGAATGGCTTGGATGGTGTTTCCCGAAGGTCAGTATGTTGGGGGATACGGCATCAGTGCTGTTATGACAGGTAGTCTCGTGATAGCTCGAACGCGGGCATTCTACGTTCCGGTCTGTGCCTGGTCAAGACAGCTTGCGGTTCCTGAGCATTAGATGCAGTGTCCGAAATCAGGCGCTGAGTTACACGGTCGCCGCCGACCACCCCTGGAATTAATCCGGTGCGGTGATCACGACGAAGCGGACCCGGCCTGATTGTAAATCTGAACAAGCCGCGTGAATGTAGCTGAGCGCAGCTTGTCTGCGGCGTTACGCGGCGTATAATACGGTTACTTGATTGAGATAACGCACGTTCAAGCACACATCACATTTCAGAATCCTTCGGACGTTACAGGTCTGCGCCCATGGAAGTCACCAGAGAAGAGAAGATCGAACAGCTCGAACGGGTGCTGCTGGCTCGTTCATTGCAGGGATCAGAAAGCCTGCGGGCGTTTCTGCGTTTTGTCGGACACAAGGCGATCGAAGGGCAGGAGCATCAGATCAAGGAATATGTCATCGCCACTGAAGTTTTCGGACGCAGCAGCGATTACGATTCACGGGTTGATTCAGTCGTGCGGGTGCAGGCCGGACGCCTGCGCGCCAGGTTGCAGGATTATTATGCCAGCGAAGGCCGACACGACCCGGTGGTGATTGAGCTGCCCAAGGGACATTACGCGGTGGCCTTTTCCTACGCGGTGGCGAGCGCTGAAGCCGCAGTCAGCGTGGCCGCAAAGACCGACAGCGAATACCTGGCGAAAGCCGCCGCCGAACGGCAGGCCGTCGCGCCGTTGTGGGGCGGGATGCTGCGCCCGGCTGAACCGGTGCTGGTCGTTTTCAGCAACACCATTTTTCACGGCAGCTATGAAGCGGGCATGAAGCTCTACAATTCGCTCAATGCCCTCGAACACAGCCACGGTTCCCCGGCAGTGGCCGCCGCGAACGGGCACGCGACGCAGCCGATGATTGATCATTACACCGGCATCGGCGAAGTCATGGGTGTTTACTCGCTCGGTGATTTTTTCGCCCGTGCGCATCAGCCCTTCCGGCTCAAGCGCAGCCTGCTGCTGTCGTGGGATGATGCCAAAACCGCCAACATCGTGGTGCTTGGTTCACCGGCTGAAAACCTGTTTCTGCTCGACCTGCCGCAACCACAGGATTTTGCCTTTCGCTGGCTCAGAGACGAGCAGGGCCGTAACGTCAACGCCATCATCAACACCAGCCCGCAACCGGGCGAGCAGGAATGTTACGTGGCCAGACAGTACGGCCCGTCACCGAGCCAGATTTCCGAAGATTACGCCGTCATCAGCCTGCTGCAGGGCCTGAGCGAAAATAACCGCCTGCTGATTCTGGCGGGCATCAATACCTTCGGCACACAGGCCGCCGCTGAATACGTCACCCGCCCGGATTACATCAAAGACCTCATCAGCCATCTCAACATCGCCCCGCCCGGCGAACCGCCGCGACTGCCGTGCTTCTATCAGGTCCTCATCAAAGTCAGAGTTAACGGCAGCGTGCCGGTGCAGGTGTCATACGTCACGCATCACGTGCTGTAACGCCGCACAGCGAAGGCCCGCAGTCCTGATGGCCTCAAATCCCGAAGTTGCAAAAACAATCAGCGCCATCCCCGTCGTGACGAATTCATGCGTTCCGCTTCCGGCACCATCGTCTCCGCAGCCGAACGAGTGAAGTCGTCGGGAAGATCTCAGCGTCGTGCGCCGATCATGGATGCGCAGGCTGATTCAGATGATTGCGGCTGCGGTCAGCGCGTCGAAACCGCCAGGTGATTACACCGAATTTGACAGCCTGGCGGCGCTGTATCCACACAAAGGCGGCGCATCTTCAAATTCGCTCAGAGGCCGATGAATACTGGCGTTTTTTGCGCCGCTCAACCGGCCTTCAGCCCCGGTTCAGGGAACTTCATCACCTCACCGGCAGTACCACCGCATGAGTCGGCTCATCAAATCTCCCTTTCCAGACGGGAAACGTGTGTTCCCTTTTCGACCTGCTGACAGCGGAGGTGTAACTATGTTCAGGCTGATTCCTGCTGATTGGACAATGTCCGGTGTGCGCCGGGCGGCGTCTGAGACTTTCCGGCGCAGTTCGGGGACCGTGCCGATGATGACCCTGATGCTGATGATGGTTTCGTTTTCAGCCGCGGCTGACGCGCCGTCTGAGCCTGATGCCGGCAGCGCCGGAGACCGGCAGACTTACCGGCCCGGACTGCGCAACAGCTTTGAGGGCTATGCCCTGAGCGCGCAGGAACTCAGCGTCGTGACGGAAAGCCTGCGGCAGAAGACCGGCTTCGTGCAGTTGCGCGTTGATGAAAGCGGCTTTCTGACCATTGCGGACCGGACGCAGATCGCGGGCGGTTCAGCTACGGCGAGAGAACTGCTGCTGGCCGCCCTGGACGGCAGAAAATCCATCAATCTGCAAAGTCACAATCGTTCAGCCAAAGTGGTCTTTGCGCGGCTCGGCGCGGGGGTCAGATACATTCGCTGGAAGACGGATGAGCAGATTGAGGTGGTGCCGGTTGAGATGGATTTCGATGATTTCAGGCACCTGCGCGGAGATGCCAGGGCGCTGGCGGCTTTTGACCCTGGGTTTGTGCTGCTGCATGAACTCTGTCACGCGGTGCTGGAGTTACACGACCCGCTGCCGGATGAGCGGACCGCCGGCGATTGCGAAGCCTGGATCAATCGTGCGCGCCGCGAACTGGGCCTGCCGGAGCGGCAGCAGTATCTGGCCACAGCGACCTGGCGGATGCCGACGATCAGTGGAGTGACCACCCGGATTGCCGAGTTGTTATTCGAGCAGCAGGAGCCGGGCACACAACCGGACAGCCGCCGCAAAACGAAGCGGCATTATCTGACCTGGGAGGTGCAGAAAGTCGGGAGCGGCGACAACTGGTCAGCGTCGGCGAAGGGAAAAGTGAGTGTGACCGTGACCACTGCGCCGTGAGCGGGAACGAGCAGGGGCCGAAGGTCAGGCTGCTCCGGCCCCTTTGTTGTGGCGCTTCAGGAACTGGAGCGCACAACTTCAAACCAGGACTCGTTGAGTCTGGCGCGTCCTGGGGTGATTCTGACGACGCGACACGGCACGTGCGCAAAGTCGCGGAAGACCGCTTCAATGGCGCGGCGCTGTAGTTCGCTGCCACCGATCAGCGTGTCTTCGCGCCCGGAAAAAACGCTGTCAATGACGCCGACGTACAGATGTTCGTCCTCACGCTGAACCGCAAGCTGACTGCGACTGCCGATGAAATGATGTTTGTACTTCTGCATGGTGGACATCGCCAGGCGAATCCGCATCAGCCGGGGCAGAAAACTCATCGTGAAGCCGAGCGAGGGAAGCATGCTCTGCCGCAGCGTGTCGGCCAGGTTGAGGCCGGAGAGTCCGAAGATGTCATAGCCACCGGGGTCGCTGGTAATCAGTCGGGAGAGCCTGGCAGGCACGGTGCGCTCAGGCCGAAAGTCAGGACTCACTGGGGGATTTTCGGAGG
>CAYWDW010000206.1:0-8206 GCA_964457105.1 uncultured Heliobacteriaceae bacterium | reverse complement strand
CGAGCGAATGGCTGACCAGATAAACCGAGGTTTCGAGAATCGGAAATTGTTTGCGATAAGCGAGAAGGTCGTTCATATAGCCTTTGATCGAAGAAAACTTTCATCCACGAAGACGCACGAAGCAGCACGAAGGGAAGAAAAACATCGCGACCAGGAAAAGGGGAGGCCGCACAGATCTCTGTGGCTTTTCCATTCTCCTTTTTCCTGCTTCGTGCGTCTTCGTGCGTCTTCGTGAATGAAACATTTCCTGAATAATCCATCAGTCTGCGGTGATCGTCAGCGCGCCGGGAATTGCGGCCTGATCAAGCAGACTGAAGAAGTGATCGTAATCGCCGAAATGTTCGATGACGTGTTGCGCCCCGTGCGCTCGCAATTGCTCTGCTCGTTCACCGGCAGCAATACCGAGAAAGCCGAGTTGCAGGTTGCGCGCCGTTCTGACATCCCACAATCCGTCACCGACCGAGACAATTTTTTCAAACCCGGTCTGTCCGTAATGATGCCCGGCTCTGGCAATCGCCGCCTGCACGATCTGTTCTCTGGCCAGGCCGTCTTCGGCATAGGCCGCCGGAATTTGATCAAACTCAATTCCGGCGGCGCTCAGTTTGAAATTCGCCGAGACCTGCCAGCAGCCGGTCGCAATGGCGATGGCCCAGGCGCTATGCCGCCTCAGTCGTCGCAACGTTTCAGCCGCGCCGCTGATTTCCGCAAACAATGTCTGATCGAGTTGAAGCTGCGCGCTCAGCAGATTCATAAAACAGTCTCTCAGCCGGTTGATTTCCGCTTCATCAGGTTCGCGTTTGAAGCGCTGCTGAAAAATGTGCCGAGCCACACCTGAATCAGTCACGTGCGGGCAGGCTGCCCAGGTGGTGTCGATTTCAGTGACGGCCAGCGCGGCGGCATAGGCGCGGACAAAACATTCATTGTCCACCCGGCTGGTGTTGGTGAGAGTTCCGTCAACATCGAAGATGGCGAGTCGCATGGTTCAGGTTCGCGTGATTTCACGATGCAGCCAGGTTCTGGCCCAGGCCCAGTCGCGTTTGATCGTCGCGGGCGACAGGCCGAGGACTTCGGCGATCTCGGTGATTTCCAGCCCGCCGAAAAACTTCAGTTCCACGATCCGGCGCTGACGCGGATCAAGCCTGTTCAGGCTGTTGAGCGCATCATCGAGCGCCACCAGATCCACCTCCCGCTCTGCCGGGACATCCAGCGCTTCAGCCAGCGTGAGTTTCGTCTCCGCCCCACCACGCGCGCGATGTCGGCGCGCGTGATCCACCAGCACGCGGCGCATCATTTCCGCCGCGACCCCGATGAAATGGGCGCGATTCTGCCACGTCATCCGATTCGTCTGCGCCAGTCGCAGCCACGCCTCATGCACCAGCGCCGTCGGTTGCAGGGTATGCCTAGGGCGTTCATTGCGAAAATAATGCTCAGCCAGGCGATGCAGTTCGTCATAAACCAGCGGCGCAAGTTTTTCCAGCGCGCTCTCATCACCCTGATTCCAGGCAAGCAGCAGATCGGTGACTTCTGATGATTCAGGCGGCATCTGTCTTCTCCCCATAACTGCGGAGCCGGAACTGCCTGACAGGATAGCCAGGCCGGGCAATGAATGACAATCAGCCTCAATCTTTTTTCACTGGCGTGAGCCTTCTGTCCGTCGCGCTGCGCCTTACCTGTTGAAAGAGAAAATCCCGCAGAGCCGGCGCGACACAACCGCGATTGTGACTTCACCTGAACACTCGCACAGGAGGATCATATGAAAAGCCTGAAACGATATTCCGATTATCTGTTAGTGATGCTGCTGGTCGGCCTGCTCAGTCCGGCGCTCGCTTTCCTTTTCGGAAGCTGGTCCGCCTCAGCCGTGACTGAGTCGTTCAGGACTTTCCATTCAGGCTCCAGACCTCAGAGCGCCACGCCGCCCGCAACCATCGGCGTGTATCGCCCCTCGAACAACACTTTCTATCTCCGCAATTCCAGCACGGCTGGCCCGGCTGATCTTATTGTGCCTTTCGGCCAGACCAATGACCTGCCGCTCACCGGCGACTGGGATGGCAACGGCGATGACACCATCGGCGTCTTTCGCCCCTCGAACAACACTTTCTATCTCCGCAACTCCAACTCGCCGGGGCCTGCCGAGATCGTCGTTCAGTTCGGTCAGTCAGGCGATCTGCCGGTGGTCGGCGACTGGGACGGCAACGGCACAGTGACCATCGGCGTGTATCGCCAGGGGCAGACCTTCCTCCTGCGCAACTCGAACACGCCGGGCGCTGCCGACATCACGCTCCAATTCGGGACACTCAACGGCTCTCCGGTCTATGGCGGACTGCCGCTTGCGGGCGACTGGGATGGGAATGGCACTGTCACGCTCGGCCTGCATAAACCAGCAATGGATACTTTTTACCTTCGCAACACGCTGAGCTACGGCCCGGTGGACGCGGTCGTGACTTACGGTCAGTCAGGCGCCGATGCGCCGGTCACGGGCGACTGGGACGGCAACCTCACGCGCACCATCGGGTATTACCATCTGAGCGATCAGAGCTTTCATCTGCGCAATGCGAACTCAGGCGGGCCGGACGATTTGAGTTTCGTTTTCGGTTTGCCAGGCGATGTGCCGGTCGCGGGGCGCTGGACGAGGCCGAATCAGCCGCCGATGGTTGATGCCGGGCCGGATCAGACGATCACGCTGCCGACCAGCGCTGTGAACCTGACCGGGACAGTAACCGATGATGGCTTGCCGGTGGGCGGCGCGCTGACCATTGAATGGAGCAAGGTGAGCGGGCCGGGGACCGTCACTTTCGGCAATCTGACGCAGGCGATGACAACGGCGACGTTCAGCGCAGCAGGAGTTTATGTCCTGCGGCTGACGGCGAATGACTCGCAGCTTGCGGGCAGCGACGAGGTGACGATCACAGTCAATGCCGGACTGACAGTCGGCGCCGGTCAGGATCAGGTCGTGACGCTGCCGAATTCAATCATCCTGTCAGGCGCAGTCAGCGGCGGCGCAGGCGCGGTCACTTCCGAATGGAGCAAAGTGAGCGGCCCCGGCCCGGTCATCTTCAGCCAGGCGAGCGCGACGAGTACGATGGCCAGCTTCAGCGTGAGCGGCGTCTATGTCCTGCGACTAACAGCCATGGACGCGCAGACGACGGCGAGCGATGATATGCAGGTGACGGTCAATCCTGACCCGACACCGCCGCCGCCTGACCCGGCCACGGTCGCGTCGGCGCTTGATCGCACGCAAACCACTACCATCGGCGACGGGACAGAGTTTCTGTACACCGGCGCGAATCCGATTCAGACCGGCGTTGCGCCAGGGACGATCAACAAAGTGCGCGTCGCCGTGTTGCGCGGTCGCGTGTTCGACAAGACGGGCGCGCCGCTGTCGCTCGTAAAAGTCACGATCCTCAATCACCCTGAGTTTGGCCAGACCCTCACGCGAGCAGATGGCAAGTTCGACCTTGCCGTCAATGGCGGCGGAATGCTCACAATCAACTTCCAGAAGCAGGGCTTTCTGCCTGTGCAGCGCAACGAAGATGCGCCCTGGCAGGATTACGTCTGTCTGCCTGAGGTAGTGATGATCGGTTATGATGACCGCGTCACGCGGATTGATCTCAATGCGAACACCCCGATGCAGGTGGCGCGCGCCAATCCCGTCACCGACAGCAGCGGCACACGCCAGGCGACATTGCTCTTCCCGCAAGGAACAACGGCGACAATGAACTTACCCGGCGGCGGGATGCAGGGGCTGAGTACCTTGCACGTCCGCGCGACGGAATACACCGTCGGGGCGAACGGCCCGGCTACTATGCCTGGCGCTTTGCCACCCACCAGCGCCTATACTTATGCCGTGGCGCTGTCGGCGGACGAGGCGGTGACGGGCGGCGTCAAGGTGGGCGTCGCGGATGTACTCTTCAATCAGCCAGTCCCTTTCTATGTGGAGAACTTCGTCGGCATCCCTGTTGGCGCCAGAGTACCGCTGGGCTTCTATGACCCGAGCCGCGCCCAATGGGTTCCCGAGCCAGACGGGCGTGTCCTCAAAATCCTCAGCATCACGGGCGGAATCGCCAACCTGGACACCAATGGCGATGGCGCAGCCGACGACGCGGCGATACTCTCTGCCCTGGGCATAACAGACGCCGAGCGGCAGCAGCTCGCCACGCTCTACGCTGTGAACCAGACGCTCTGGCGCATTCCGCTCAATCACTTCTCAGGGAGCGACGGCAACTGGCCTTCCCAGCCGCCCGCCGACGCGACATACGCCAATCAGCCGCCGCCGAAGCCGGACAAGAAAGACGACGATCCCTGCAAACGAAGAGGCTCGACCATCGAGTGCCAGAATCAAATCCTCGGCGAAACGCTCGCTGTCACCGGCACGCCCTTTACCCTGAACTATACCAGCGACCGCGTGCCGGGGCGCACGGCTTCCAATGTCCTGACGATTGCCTTGAGCGGAGCGACGCTGCCCGCCAGCCTGCAGCGCATTGATCTGGAAATCGCCGTCGCCGGACAAGTGTTCCGGCAGCAATTCCCGCCGCAACCCAACCAGACTTTCACCTGGACGTGGGATGGCAAGGATGGCTACGGGCGCACATTGCAAGGGCAGCAGACGGCGCATGTCAGGATCGGTTACGCCTACGATGCGCTCTACCAGGAGCCGCCCAACTTCCCGCAGAGTTTCGGCATTCCGAGTGGCATCAGCTTCGTCGGCGCTGGCGCCAGGGTTCTCGTCGTCCTCAATCAGGACTACAAAATCCCTGTCGGCGCGTGGGACGCGCGAGCGCAGGCTGGTCTGGGCGGCTGGACGCTCTCACCTCATCACGCCTACGACCCCGTCGGCAAAATCCTGTACCTGGGCGATGGCACGCGGCGCAGCGCCGGGAACATTGACCCGATCATCTCCAGCGTTGCAACTATCTCAAACCCGTACAAAGTGGCAGTTGCTGCTGACGGCACGGTCTATGCAACAGACGGCAGCCGTATCTTCCGCCTCAACGCCGACGGCACGACCACTGTCATTGCGGGCGGTGGCGTCAGCACAGCGGAAGGCGTGCCCGCCACGCAGGCCTTTATGACAGGTATCAATGACATTGAAATCGCTTCCGACGGCAGCATCTATGTCATGGTGAATGACCAGTCGAAAGTACGCCGCATCGGAACTGACGGTCTCATCCGCACGGTAGCGGGCAACGGCACGTTCGGTTTCAGCGGCGACGGCGGCCCGGCCTTACAAGCACAGTTTAATGGCGTCTATGGCATCGGCCTGGGGCCGGATGGCAGCCTTTACATCGCTGATAACGGAAACCGCCGCATCCGCCGTGTCGGCGCGGACGGGCGCATTGCCACCTTCGCTGGCAACGGACAGGAATGTTTCCTCTGCGCCGGCAGCGGCCCCGCGCCGCAAGCCGCCATCGGAGGCCCGAGCGCGCTGGAAGTCGGCCCGGACGGCGCGGTTTATTACGTCAATCAACAAATCGTTTTCCGCGTGCCACCGGACGCTTCGGCGATTACACGGGTGGTCGGCGGCGGAGCGCAAGGCTGGACGACTGCCAGTGACGGCATCCCGGCGACCGATGTTAATTTCAACCCTGGCGCCATTAACGACATCGCCATTGGCACAGACGGCTTGCTGTATTTGTGTTCGAGTCATTCCTCATTTAGTGGCGTGCATCTGGTTGACCATCGAGGCTTGATCTACAGACTGGCTGGCAAAGGTATGAACGGCTTCAGTGGCGATCTCGGCCCCGCGCCCCAGGCGCTGCTGAACTTTTCGGATGGGGTGGCTGTCGGGCCGGATGACGCCATTTACATCGCCGACCGGCTCAACAACCGCGTGCGCAGGATCAGCGCGCCGCTGCCCGGTTTCTCCAACGGCGACCTCACGATTCCTTCCGAAGACGGCGGGCTGCTCTATCGCTTCTCGCCACAGGGCCGTCACCTCTCGACCAGCAACGCACTGACCAACGCAGCGCTGTTGACTTTCGGCTATGACTCGGCAGGCCGTCTCAGCGCCATCACCGACGCCGATAACAACGTCACGACCATCGAACGCAACGGCAGCGGCAACCCGACCGGCATCCTCGGCCCCTTCGGACAGCGCACGACGCTCACGCTTGATGCCAATGGTTTCCTCGCTTCCGCTACCAACCCGGCCAGCGAGAGCGTGCAGCTTACTTACAACAGCGCCGGGCTGCTGACGAAGATGAAAGACCCGCGCAACAACGAGTACCTGTTTGAGTACGATGCGCTCGGAAGGCTGACCAAAGACACCGACCCGGCCAGCGGCTTCCAGTCACTCGCCCTGACCGAATTTGGCCTGAATAACACGAACAAGGATGTGTTGCACAAGACGGCGCTCAACCGCAACACACTCTATCGCGTCGAGCAACTCCAGTCGGGCGTCGAGCGGCGCACCAATACCGCGCCTGACGGCACGCAATCGCAGCACAGCTTCGGCCCCGACAGAGTGCATACCGTCACTACCGCCGACGGGGTGATTACCACCTTCACCGAAAGCGGCGACCCGCGTTTCGGCATGGGAGCGCCGATCATCACAAACCAGACGACGCGCATGCCGTCCGGCTTACAATCAGCGGTCACAGGCAGCCGCGCTGTCCAACTCTCTGATCCGAATGACCTGGCGACTCTGGTCTCCAGCGCTGACACCGTCAACATCAACGGTCAGGCTTATGCCAGCGCCTACACCGCCGCAACACGCACGTTTGTCAACACCTCACCGCTGAATCGGCAAACGACAATGACGACTGACGCGCAGGGCCGCCCCGTCACTGCACAGGTCGCTGGACTGAATCCTGCCAGCTTCACCTATGACAGTCGCGGCAGGCTGAACACTTCGACCTCGGGAACGGGCGCCGAAGCACGCACCTTGAGCCTGGCCTACAATGCCAATGGGTTCCTGCAAAGCATCACCGATCCGCTCAATCGAGTGTCGAGTTTCATCTACGATGCGGCAGGCCGCCAGACGTCAAAGACGCTGCCCGACAGCCGCGTGATTCAGTTCGGCTATGATTTGAGCGGCAACCTGACCTCGATCACGCCGCCAGGCCGCCCGGCGCACACCTTCACCTACAACGCGGTCAACCTGCCGACCGCTTACGCACCGCCCAACGTCGGCGCTGGCACGAACGCCACGCTCTACAGCTATAACCAGGACCAGCAGCTCACGCGCGTGGCGCGACCGGACGGCATCAATGTTGATTACGGTTATGACAGCGCAGGCCGTGTAAGCACCATCACTCAGCCGCGCGGCGTGACGACTTACGGCTACAGCGCGACGACCGGCAATCTGACGAGCATCGCGGCCCCCGATGGGGTGAATCAGGGGTTCGCTTATGATGGCGCTTTGCTCACGAGCGAGACCTGGAGCGGCCCGGTGACCGGCAGCGTGCAGCGGACGTATGACAATTTCTTCCGCACAGCCAGCCTCATGGTCAACAACGCCAATCCGATCACCTTCACTTACGACAACGACAGTCTGCTGACGCAAGCCGGGAGCTTGCAACTCACGCGTAATGCGCAGAACGGGCTGCTCACTTCAACCACGCTCGGCAACGTTACTGACACGCGCACGCGCAACGGCTTTGGCGAAGTCACGGATTACGCCGCATCAGTCAGCGGCAATCAAATCTTTCGCCAGCAATTCACCTACGACAAGCTCGGTCGCATCACGCAGAAGATTGAGACGATCAATGGGCTGACGGACACCTGCGACTACGCTTACGACCTGGCTGGGCGCCTGATCGAGGTGAAGAAGAACAGCGCCGTCATTGCTACTTACACTTATGACAGCAACGGCAACCGGCTGAACTTCACCGATTCCGGCGGCGCGATCAATGGCAGCTACGACAATCAGGATCGCCTGACACAGTATGGCAATGTCGCTTACACCTACACCGCGAACGGCGAATTGCAGAGCAAGACCGCGAACGGCCAGACGACGACTTATCAGTACGACACCGCAGGGAATCTGATGGCAGTGGCTTTCCAGGGGGGATCGCAGATCGCCTATCTGGTTGATGGTGATGATCAGCGCATTGGCAAGAAAGTCAATGGGACATTGGTGCGTGGGTTCCTCTATGAGGATGGGCTGCGCGTTATTGCCGAACTCGACTCAAGCAACAACGTCGTCAGCCGCTTCGTCTATGCGACCGATATCAACGTACCAGCTTATATGATCAAAGCGGGTGTGACC
>CAYWDW010000205.1:0-8212 GCA_964457105.1 uncultured Heliobacteriaceae bacterium | reverse complement strand
GCAAAGAACTGGCCGGATCATTCAAAAGCGGTGCATTCGGAGTACCTGTCGAAGTGCCTCTCGGTGGCATCGGAGTGCCTCTCGGTGGCAGACTCATTGAACCTGTCGAAGTGCCTCTCGGTGGCATCGGAGTACCTCTCGGTGGCAGACGCACGGCGGGCGTCATTGGATATAATGCGGCTTCAGCAGGATGACCCTGAAGGTAATCCTGGATGGTGTGGATGAAATCAATGAGTTGCGCATCAGCAACCCGCACAGCCTGCCAGGGCTTGCCCGTCATCGGATCAATCATGGCTGAAGGACGGATCAGATGAATCCCGTTCGGCCCCTGCGGCCTGGTGAGTTGCTCCAGTTCGGTGGGATAACTTCCGTTCATCGTCCTGAACATTCCGATGGCAAACATCATCTGTTCAGCGCGCCAGAACATCTCTTCTTCGTTTTCGCGCTGCATTTCGTGCTGGATGGCGGGTAAGGCAGCGGCAATGATAATCAGTGAAATCGTCAGCCCGGCCAGAATTGCCAGCAGCGAATATCCGCGTTCAGGGCGACGCGCCAAAACCTGATGCGCGCGGCCTGCGGCCAGTTTCATCACACGCTTCATAATTTGTGACTCCCCATGCTCGATCTGTTTTTCAAATGTCTGTCGGCCACTGGCGCTGAGACGGTGGCCACAACTTTTCCGGGTGAGGTGGCGAAAGCCATTCTGGTGAGGAGCAATGAGGATCAGGCCCGCTGCGGCTTCCGACAGAAGCCAGGTCGCGGGTCATCAGCCCTGGGCGAACGCCTCAGGCTGGAGCGGTAACAAAGGATGACTGGATTTCTATGGTGCGCAGTCTACGCCCTGCTCTCAGAAAGTGTCAATTAATCCCTGATCCGGTGTCCGATGTCGGGCGGGAAGCATCGCCCCCGCTTCAGGCCGGGCCGTCAGCCAGGCTACAATCAGTTGCAATGGATTTACTGCTTGGAAAAACTGAAGATGAACTGATGGATTATGCGCGCGGCCTCGGTGAAGCGCCGTTTCGCGGCAGACAGCTTTATCAGGCCATTTATCAGCGGCGGATTCCCGACTTCGATCAGCTCACCGAACTCGCAAAATCATTGCGCGAAAAACTGCGCGCGCAGGCGGCAATCACGGCCACGCAGGTCGAACGTATCTTTCATTCAACTGACGGCACGCGGCGTTACCTGCTGCGCCTCGGCGATGGCAAAGAGGTTGAGGCGGTCTTTATTCCTGAAGCACACCGCGACACGATCTGCATCAGTTGTCAGGTCGGCTGCGCGGTCGGCTGCAAATTCTGTCTGACCGCGCAACTCGGCATCAAACGCAATATGACCGCCGGTGAAATCATCTCGCAGGTCATCATCGTGCTTAATGACGTATACGGCGCAGGCCAGGCGCCGCCACACGGCACGAACCTGGTCTTTATGGGGATGGGCGAAAGCTTCCTGAATTATCACGAAGTCACAAAATCCATTCGCATCCTGGCCGATGAAAAGGGCCTGAACATCAGTCCGAAGCGCATCACGGTTTCGACTTCGGGCATCGTGCCGAAAATTTATGCCTTCGCGCAGGAGCCTGTCCGGGCGCGGCTCGCCATTTCGCTCTCGGCCACGACCGATGAACAGCGCACCCGGCTGATTCCGCTCAATCAAAAGTATTCGCTGGCTGAACTGATGAAAGCGTGCCGCGAATATCCGCTGCGCGAACGCGAAAAGCTGACGTTTGAATACGTCATGCTCGACGGCGTCAACGACACTGACGACGACGCGCACCGACTGGTGAAGCTGATGACTGAGAACCATCTCAACGCGATGGTCAATCTGATTCCGCACAACCCCGCGCCTGAACTGCCGTATCGCGCTTCACCAATGAACCGCATTCTGCGCTTCCAGAAAATTCTGACTGATGGCGGCGTCAAAGCCTTCATTCGCACTCCGCGCGGGCAGGACATTTCAGCGGCGTGCGGGCAACTGGCGGCGCGGCAAGAGGCCGGGCAGGTAACCAGGACCGAAGTCCAATTCAGGAGTTGAAAGATGAATCTGGTAATTCCGAATGATATTTTGCAGGCAGCGCGAATGACCCCTGCCGAAATAATGCAGGAACTGGCCGTGACACTCTTCCAGCGTGAGAAGCTGACGCTGGGCCAGGCCAGTCGGCTGGCCGGAATGAGTCAATGGCAGTTTCAGCATCTGCTGGCCAGCCGACTGATTCCGATGCACTACGATGTGGCTGATTTCGAAGCTGACCTCCAGACCCTTGCGGAGATGAAGCAACCTTGATTGTCATCAGTAATACCTCACCCATTTCCAACCTGGCAGCCATCGGCCAACTGGATTTGCTGCGACAGCTTTACCAGGAGGTCGTCATTCCACAGGCTGTTCAGGACGAATTGCTGGCTGACAATGGCATTCATCCGGGCGCAGTGATTCAGACTCAGAACTGGATCAAACTGCGCGCTGTCGCCAACCGCGCGCTTGTCACCGCGCTTCAGGCTGAGCTTGATGAAGGTGAAGCTGAAACAATCGCGCTGGCAATAGAAATGAGCGCGAGTCTTGTGCTGATGGATGAACGGATCGGTCGAGTAGTGGCTGGCCGTTTCAACCTGCGGGTCATCGGCCTGCTGGGCGTTTTGATTGAAGCCAGACAAAGCGGGCTCGTTTCTGAAATCAAACCCCTGCTGAATGCGCTGATTCAGGCAGGTTTCTGGATCAGTCAGGATCTGTTCACCCGTGTATTGCAGGCAGCAGGAGAGTAAATATGCAGACATCACCTGACTATATCGTCATCGGCAGCGGCGTGGCCGGACTGCGCGCGGCGCTCGGACTGGCGCGGCAGGGTCGCGTCGCAGTGCTGACCAAGGACCGGCTTGATGAATCGAACACTGAATATGCGCAGGGCGGCGTGGCGGTGGCGCTGTCTGACGATGATGAAATTGACCTGCACGTTGAAGACACGCTGAAGGCCGGAGCCGGGTTGTGTGATGAAAAGGCCGTGCGCGTGCTGGTCGAGGAAGGGCCGCGTTACATCACTGAACTGATTGAATGGGGCGCGCAGTTCGACCGCGAGGGCGGCGCCCTGGCCTTCACGCAGGAAGCGGCGCATTCGCGGCGCCGCATCCTGCACGCGCACGGCGATTCGACCGGACGCGAGATCGTGCGGGCGCTGATCACGCGGGCGCGGCAGGAAAGGAACATTGAATTTCACGCGCACGCGGCCACCATCGGCCTGCTCGTTGAAGGCGGGCGCTGCGCCGGAGTGCAGTACATTCATCCGAATGAAAGCGTGCGGTGCGAAATGCGGGCGCGGGCCGTGATGCTGGCGACGGGCGGCGCCGGACAGTTATTTGCGCAAACCACGAATCCGAGCGTGGCGACGGGCGACGGCATGGCGATGGCTTACGCGGCGGGCGCGGTGATGTGCGATCTTGAGTTCGTGCAGTTTCATCCGACGGCGCTGGCTTTGCCCGACGCTCCGCGCTTTCTGCTGTCTGAAGCGTTGCGCGGCGAAGGCGCGATTCTGCGCAATCACGCGGGCGAGGCCTTTGCAAAGAATTATGACGAGCGCGGCGAACTGGCTCCGCGTGATGTGGTTGCCCGCGCCATCGTGGCCGAGATGGAACGCACCGGCGCGCAGTGGATGTACCTTGACCTGACGCACCTGAAAGCGACTTTTCTGCGTGATCGCTTTCCGAAGATTTTTGAGACGTGCCTGCGTTACGGGCTTGATCTGACGAAAGACCTGCTGCCGGTCAGCCCTGCGGTGCATTACGTCATGGGCGGCGCGCGCAGCGACACGCACGGGCGGACAACGCTGCAGGGCTTGTATGCTGCGGGCGAAGTGGCCTGCACCGGAGTTCACGGCGCGAACCGGCTGGCGAGCAATTCACTGCTCGAAGGTCTGGTCTTTGGCGCGCGCGCGGCTGAAGCGGCCATCGCTGATGACCTGCCGCCTGCGTCAGTTCCCGAAGCCGGGCCGGTTGATTTCGACCTGTCGCAGTGGCGGCTTGACCCGCGCACCAAAAGCCGCGTGCAGGAACTGATGTGGAAGAAAGTCGGGCTGATTCGTCGCGGCCCCGATCTGCACAGCGCCGTTGATGAACTCTCAAAACTGGCCGCCGATGAAAACGTCAATCAGCGCACGCGCAACTTTGCGATGCTGGCGCGGCTGATGGCCGAAGCCGCATTGTGGCGTCAGGAAAGTCGCGGCGGCCATTACCGCGCCGATTATCCGCAGCGCGATGACGCCCGCTGGCGCGTGCATTCAGCACAACAACTCAATCATGCCATCACCTCACTGACCGACATCAGCTAACCTGAAATACAACAGTAAGAGCAATCACGGAGCAGACGAAACACAACTGAAAGAAGACTGTGTCTCGTCTGCTCCGTGATTGCTGTCTGTTCCGTCATCTCTCTTTCACTCGATTCAGCGTCACCGCATTCTGATTCAGGTCATTTTGATGATTCAGTCAGAATGACCTGACCATTCGTGTAAGCGCCGTGCCACTTTGCGGCGAGCCATCGCGCCTGAATTGTTGCAGCGCGATGATGCGAAAATGGCGGGCGACTGACCGAATCTGCGCGGCGTTCAGGCCGCAGAATTTTTATCCCGCGTCGGGCGTTGCAATTCCGGCCTGTGCAGATGCTCTGCTGATTTCACTTTCATTCAGGCCTTGAACCAGGGAACACAGCTTGCACTGTTCGCGCGCGGTCTGAACGAGCGCGACGGCCTGTTCAGATCACTCAGTGTGACTGATTGGCGGCGGCGTCATGACGCCGGGCCTGAACGCCGCGAGATGAAACGGCAGGACCAGTAAGCTAACCGGGAGGAACTCACCATGCCCAACACATTCTTCAGATCAGCGCTGACCATCTGCGGTCTGCTGCTGCTGCTGTGCGCCTTCACTGGCAGCACGCTGGCACAGACAAAGGATTTCGTCAGTGTTGACGCGGCTCGTTATTCACTGGTCGTGGCCCCGGACACCATCGCGGCGGGCTTCACCGTCGGCGTAACTGCACAGACTTATCTGGCCGATGACGTTGATCCGAACACGCCGGGCATTCAGTTGCCGACGAGCCTGGGCGGCGTCAGCGTCAGCGTCAACAATCGCCTCGCCGGACTCTTTTTCGTCTCGCCCAATCAGATCAACTATGCCGTGCCGGCTGACACTGAAACCGACGGCCCGGCGACAGTGGTCGTGACCGATGCCGCCGGCACAGTGCTGGCGCAGGGCACGCTGAATGTGGCGCGGGCGATGCTGAGCATCTTCACGGCCAACAGCGCAGGCACGGGCGCACCCGCCGCGCTCGTCACGGCTGATGGCATCAGCTATGCAACCGTTGGCAAACCCGATGGTTCGTCAAACGTCGTGCCTGCCGGTCAGTATCTGGTGCTGTTCGGCACAGGCATTCGCGGCTCGGTGGATGACATCAGGTGTTTCATCGGCGGCGTTGAAGCGCCGGTGGCTTATGCCGGTTTGCAGGGCGGTTTTCTGGCGCTCTATCAGGTCAACGTGCAGGTGCCGCAAGCGCTGGATGGTCAGGGTTCAGTCGAAATGTATCTGACGGATGGCAGCACGGTCAGCAACACCGTGACGATTGATCTGGGTGGCAATCCGACGGCTCCGGCTGGCGCGCCGATTGTGACCGCCGTCAGCGCGAACCAGGTCACTGCCGGTCAGGTCGTGACGCTGACAGGCAGCAACTTTCCGACTTCGGCGAACGAAGCGACGGTGCGCGTGGGTGCAAGTTATGGCCGCGTCGTTCCAGGCAGTGCCACACAGATGAATTTCATTGTGCCTTACGGGATGGCGAGCGGTCGCCTCGTGGTTGGCAATGCCGCCGGCGAACGCCTGAGCAGCACGACGCTCAATGTCACGACTTCGATTTCAGGCACGGTGCTGGGGCCGGATGGTTCACCGCTGCCGGGACTTTTCGTTTCAGTTTCGACCGCCAGTGTTTCGACGACGACTGACGCGACGGGCCGCTTTCTGATTCAGGGCGTGCCGTCGGGCATTACGCGCGTGGAGATTGACGGCAGCAGCCTGCAATACCTCAGCGAATCGCTGTCGCTGGTGGTGAGCGATCACCGCGATAACGAAATCGGCGTGCCGGTCACGCTGTTGCAGGACGTGGGTACGGACATAGTCTTCGGCAATGAACCGGCTGAAGCTGTGGCGGGTGAGCCGACCACAGTCAGAACCATTGAGCACGACGGGCTGCGCCTGACGATTCCCGGCAAGGTCACTTTCCCGAACGGAACTAATCAGGGCAGGCTCAGGCTCGGACGCATTCCGCGCGAATCGAAGCTGCCGGTGTCGCTGCCTGCGGGCATTTATCCTTCCGTCATTGCCTTCATCGCGCCGCTGGGCACAACTTTCGGTGAAGCGGGCCAGAACGTCGCTTCACTCAGCTTCCCCAATGTGGATCAGCTCCCGGCGGGCACAAAGCTTGATCTTTACGCTTATGACCGCAAGGCCGCGCCTTCAGCCTTTGTCAAAAAAGGCGACGCGACGGTCAATCAGGCCGGAGACAAAATCGAAGCCGCGAATCTGATTGACGTGGCGACCATCTGGTTTGTCGGACTGCCGTCAGACAGCAGCCTCGTCACCAAAGTGACGGGCCGCGTGCTTGATGCGAACGACAAACCGGTGAGCGGCGCGCGCGTCTTTGTGCGCGGGCGCAGCGCAGCGACAGATGTCAACGGCAATTTCGTCATCACCAGCGCCCGCGCCACAAACGGCGATGATCTCAACGTCGAAGTTCTTTTCTTCACGCCGACCGGGGTTCCGCTCAAGGCCACCAAAACGGTTAAGGCTGTCGTGCCGGGCGAAACCAGCGCCGGTGACATCAAACTGCCGGCTGAACCGCCGCTCGTCGTGCTGATTCGTCCCGGCGAGGTGAAGATCGAAAACGGCAAATCAGTTGATCTGAAAGTCCTGCTCTCAAAGCCGCTCTCAGCCGAGGCGACCATCAACCTGGCCAAAGCCGATGGCGTTGACGTGACGATCAATCCGGCCTCAGTGAAGATTGAAGCTGGCAAAACCGAAGCTTCGTTCAGCGTCAGCGGCAGCAATGCCGGGCGCGCCGTCATCGCCGCCACGCTGGCGACAGCGGTTGACGGCATCACCGCCGATCAGGCGCGCGGTGCCAGGGCCATCGTTTATGTGCTGCCCACCGCGCCGGTCATCAGCGGCATCACGCCGAACAGCGGCTTCCCAGGTTCAGGCTTCCTGCTCAGCGGCAGCGGCTTCAGCGCCGAAGCGAAATACAATCAGATCATCTTCAAACAGGGCGACCGCTGGATGATGGCTGACCCGTCAAAGGTCAGCGCCGTCAGCTCGCCGAACATCGGCCTGAAGGGCGTTGTGCCAGGCCTCAAGCCGGGCGATTACGATGTCTTTGTCATGGTCTATCGTGAAGGGTCGCCGGGCGTCGCCTCAAATTCGGTGAAGTTCACCATCACCGAAGCGCCGGGGCCGCAACTGACCGCGATTGATCCGAAGGAGGGCAAACCGGGCATGCAGTTCACGCTGACGGGCAGCAATCTCAGCCCCGAAGCGAAACACAACGGCGTCTTCTTCAGGGTCGGTGATCGCGTCTTCCCGGTTGATCCGGCGACGCTCAAAACCATTCTCGCGGCGACGCCGAACAGCGAAGGCCGCTTCCCGGTGACGGGCCTGACCGGTCAGATTCCGCGCATGCCTGCGGGCAACGCCGAAGTTTACGTCGTGGTCTTCAAAGACAGCGCCATCAGCGCAGCCTCAAACAAGCTGGCCTTCAATGTGCTGGGCGAAGCCGCGCCGAAACTCGCAGCGATTGATCCGGCTGAAGGCAGACCGCGCACAGCCTTCACCATCACGGGCAGCGGCTTTGCGCCTGATCGCACGTTCGTTTTCTTTGCGCAGGGCGACAGAAAGTTCTACCTTGATCCGAAGGCGACTGTCGTCACTGCCGACAGCATCAAGGGTGTGCTGCCCGGCTTCCCGGCTGGTCAGTACGATGTGTTCGTCGTCGTCAACAATGACAACGTCGCAGGCACGCTCTCAAACAAGCTGACCTTCAAGGTGCTGCCGCCTGCTGCGCCGGTGCTGAAATCGCTCAGCCCGAACGAAGGCGCGCCGGGTTCGACTTTCACCATCACCGGTGAAGGCTTTGGCGAATATAACCAGGTCACTTTCAAATTCGGTGACAAGTTTCTGACGCTTGAATC
>CAYWDW010000204.1:0-8244 GCA_964457105.1 uncultured Heliobacteriaceae bacterium | reverse complement strand
GATTTCCTGCGACTCGATGAATTTGAGCGTGCCGGGTTCGAGGTTGACTGACGGCAGGTGGTAATAATCGGCGACGGCTTCGTGCCACGCGGCGCGGGTGTTGCGGCTGGCTCTGGGCGCATAGATCAGCACGATTTCAGGCGGCTGCGGCTGCAGCAGTAACTGTCGGATAGTGCCTTCGAGCGATTCGCGGACGGACTTTTCAGTTTCATTCCAGTCGTTGACGGCGAACTCGATAAAGACCAGATCGGGTTTGTGCGCGATCACGTCACGGCGCACGCGCATGGCGGCGTAAGCTGAGCCGGTGCCGCCGACGCAGGCGTTGATTTCGTTGATCGTCGCCTGCGGGTAACGGTCGCGCAGCCACTGCGTCACCAGCGCGCGGTACGAAGTGCGCGCGGCATCGCTCGCCCCGACTCCGGCTGTGATCGAACCGCCGAGCCAGGCGACGGTCACAGCTTTGCCCGCGCGCAGTTTGTCGAAAAACGGCGCAATCGTGCGGCGCGGCGTGGATGGCGCGGTTTGTGAATCGGCCTGCCCGGCGAAGGATGAACAGAGCGCAAACAACAGGACGGCGGAAACGATGCGACGGTGATTTGAAATCAGCATAACAACTCAGGGAAGGTTATTCGATGGGGAGTTTCGGCAGCCGGGACGTGCTGCCGCGTCTGTAATTGGCTGTTTCGGCCAGGTGGGTCAGGTCAGAGGCGGTGCCAATGGCAATCAGCACATCGCCAGCGCGCAATTCGCGCTCTCCATCCGGGTTGAAGTGCATCCGCCCTTCGCTGTCCGTAATCGCCACGATCATGGCATTGTGCTGTGCCCGAATGCCTGAATCCCTGATGCGGCGCCCGTCAAGCGGCGAGCCGGGCAGAATGCGAATCTGCTCGAAACCCAGATCCAGCGTTTCAGTCATCGTGGTCAGTTCGATGAAATCGGCTACGGCGGGCGAGAGCGCCGATTGCGCCATTCGATGACCGAGCGTCGGCGCGATGGCCTTGTTGGCTCCGGCGCGCAGCAACTGGCGTTCGGCGTGATGGTCAGAAGCGCGCGCGACAATGTGAATGTTCGGATTGAGGCCGCGCGCGGTCAGCGTAATGTAAACATTATCGGCATCGCTTGACGCCGCCGCAATGATGCAGCGCGCCGTGCGCACGTTGGCCCCTTCGAGGACGGTTTCATCCGTCGCATTACCGATCAGCACCAGATCGCCCCGGCTCAGCAGGCGGTCGCCCATCTGTTCGTCATGATCCACGACGACGAAATCAACGCTCTTCTTTCTGAGTTCCGAAATGGCCTGCATCCCGACCCGGCCCGC
Source organism: uncultured Heliobacteriaceae bacterium (assembly GCA_964457105.1). Classification (GTDB taxonomy): domain Bacteria; phylum Acidobacteriota; class Blastocatellia; order RBC074; family RBC074; genus DASRDU01. The sequence goes on along the minus strand of CAYWDW010000204.1, from coordinate 6,926 downwards.
GCCGCAGACGATGTAATGACCTGAAAGTTTGCTGATGTCCCTGAACATTCTTCGTTTCCCCAGCACTGAGGCGATTTCTGATTCGATCAGGGTCTGCGTGATCTGAGACAGCAGAAATCCGAAGACCGTCACCCCGACCAGAATCAGACCCAGCGTGAAATACCGCCCGCCATCCGACAACGTATGCACTTCGCCGTAACCAATCGTGGCCAGCGTGATGACGGTCATATACAACCCGTCAAACAGCGGCCAGCCTTCGATCAGATGATACCCGATTGTGCCGGTCAGAATCAGCAGCAGAATGGCGCCGAGCAGATACCAGATTCTGGCGTGTGACGATATTTCGAGAATTGATTTCATAAGCTGTGAGTTTCAGCCGCAGAACCCGCCGATAGTTATGCCGGTTTTGAGGCTGAAGTCAACCACAAGTTTGGCTCAGGCCGCAGTCTGTGTTACTCATTGCGATCAGACTGAGGTGAAAACAGCCGGGCGACACGTGCGACAGGTCAACCTGTCTGGCGACGCACTGAAAAAATGAAAAGCACGCCTGGGTGCGCATCGCTTCCAGCGTGCTTCTGGCCAGAGACCTGTTCCCATTCAAGCAGTCTCTCGCCGATAGCACGCTGGAAGCGATGCGGACCCAGGTGTTTTCCGAGGAGAACACGATGAATGCAGGACTGATCGGGCTGGGCATTATGGGCGACCCGATGGCGCGTAATCTGAGCAAGGCCGGGTTTGCGCTGACCGTTGCGACGCGCACCCCTGGCAAGGCTGAACGCTTTGCGGCAGAGGTCCGCGCAAACAATCCGGCGGCGCGCGTGCAGGCCGCGACTACGCCCGCCGCCGTTGCCGCCGCGAGCGATGTCATCATTACGATGGTGACTGATTCGCCCGATGTAATTGCCGTGGCGCGCGGCGAACAGGGCATCTTTGCGGGCGCGAAGCCGGAGGCGGTCATCATTGATATGAGCACGATTTCGCCGCAGGTCACACGCGAACTCGCCGCCGAAGCCGCCGCGCGCGGCCTGCAATGGATTGACGCGCCGGTGTCGGGCGGACAGAAAGGCGCGATTGAAGGCACGCTGACGATTATGGCCGGCGGCGAAGCTGAGCCGCTGGCCCGCGTGCGCCCGCTGCTTGAAGCCCTGGGAAAACGCATCACGCATTTCGGTCCGGCTGGCGCAGGGCAGGCGGCCAAACTCTGCAATCAGATTGTCGTGGCCGGAAACTTACTGGCCGTGTGCGAAGGTCTGGTCTTTGGCGCAAAGGCGGGGCTTGATCTTGACACGCTGCATCAGGCGCTGACGGGCGGCGCGGCCAATTCGTGGGCGCTGGAAGTCCTCGGCAAAAAAATGATTGATCGTGATTTTGCCCCGGCCTTTATGGTGCGTTTGCAGCAGAAAGATCTGCGCCTCGTGCTTGAGGCCGCGGCAGGCGCGCACACGCCGCTGCCCGGCACGGCGCTGGTGCACCAACTGCTCACCGCCGTCGAAGCCGAAGGGCGCGGCGATGATGGCACGCAGACGCTTTACCGCTGGCTCGAAAAGCTCGCCGGAACTGGCGAGTAAACGAGGCGCGTGCGACTCCCTGAATCCTGATGCCTGAATCCTGACGCCTGTATTTATGACAAACAGGCATCAGGGGGCAGGTGTATTTCAGGGTCGGTGAAGCAGTGTGACGGTGGCGACGATTCTTTGCTCTTTGGGATTGCGGCAGACGAGGATGGCATCGGGCGGCGGGTCGCTGCGTCTGAGTTTTACCTCGCGTGAATTTTCAGCCCGCGTGATCCGGCGTCCTGCGCCAATTCGCACGTCGCGGCGCGTTGCGACTGAACGAGTGACCTGCTGAAACAGTTCGTCTGGCACCGGCTGGTTTTCAGCGCCGCTGAGTTCGCTGGTGCGTGGCAGGCCCGGCAGCGGCTGTTCACTGAAGACGATGGTCAGCTTTTCAGTGCCGGCCTGGCCATAAAATTCAATCTCGCCCGTGTCAGGCACCCACACCGGGTAATGCGCGCGAATGAAGTTGTCACCACCCTGCACCTGCGCATGCGGAAAGATCATCTGCGGCTTGCCGTCATTGGTCTGGTTGAAGATGTAAACGAAGCCGTCCCGGCTGGTTTCAAGCAGCAGTCGCACGGCCTCGCCCGTATGAAAAGCCCGCTGCGGATCAACGCGCGTGAAGTCAGCGCCCACAACTTTCAGAAAGACCGTATAGCCGAGGCCCAGGGCAGGCTCAGTCGCCGGGGCAGGCGCGTCCACCGACGGCTGGTGTTTTCCGTGCCCTGGTGATCGGCGCGGCGTCGGCGTCGGGCGCGCCGCAGGTTCACGCCGTTCCAGCCAGCCGCCGCGTGTGTTGTCGTCCTGCGCGGCCACAACCGGCAGCAGGCCGAGCAGCAGCAGCAGGCTGAGCCAGGCAGGCGCGCATTTGTCAGGGCACGTGATTGAGCTTGATTTCATAGTATGCCATCCGTTTTTCCGGCGCTGCGCTGTGCAGGATATGCCGGGATTCATTGCCGTTCGGTGACGTGGCCGGACTCATTTCAGCCGCCTGCTGTTTCAGAAAATCGAACAGGAGCCGGGTTGCGGCGGGTTTCAACTCGGCTTCACCCGGCGCGACAGTCACTATTTTTTCAGGGGCAATGGTCTGTTCCAGCGACCAGGACAGGTCAGCAGGAACCACGATCACCAGAAACTTTTCCAGGCCCGGATTCCGGTCCATCACCCACCAGGATTCAGTTGGCATTCTGAGTGTCGCATCCGGCGGGCTGAGCGGCCTGCCTTTGCCCGGAGTCGCATCAAGCCAGACCAGCCCCTGATTCGGCGTCACATAGAACAGATAAATCGCGCCCGGCTGCGGCAATTCAAATTCAAAGCCGATGCGCGCATCAGAATGCACAGTGTTGTCGGCAGGCAGCAGTTCATTGCCTTTGGTCCTGACGCGGTAATCCAGCCGCCGGACCGTCGCGACAGGTTCAGTTGATTCCGCAGGTGCAGGCGTGACATTCTGCAACCCGCCTGCTTTCGGATCCGAGACCGCCTGGTCAGTGAAGTTCCGGTTTTTCAGCAGCACCGCGACGACAATCAGCAGCAGGACCGACGCGGCTGCTACTGCCACTTTCCACCCGGTCGGTCGCTGCGGCGCCGATGGTGATTCACCAGGTGCCGGGGCGGGCTGATCGGGCTGCGGCTGTGTCGTGACCGGCGCCGGCGGGGCGGGCGGATCAGGATAAACCGGCGGCGGCAGGACGGGCCGGACGATTTCGGTTGAGGCCGCCTGCCTGGGGGGGACGACTTCGCGGCCATTGATGGTGGCGCGCCCGGTTTCGGCGATGGTTTGCAGGCTGCGGCTTTTGCTGGTTCTGAAACTGTCGGCCTGCTGCCGGGCCGCGAGCAGTTCGCTGGCAAAGGCCTGGGCGCTTTGTGGCCGGGCGTTGCGATCCTTGGCGAGCGCCTTGAGGATGACCAGTTCGATGGCGGCAGGAATATTCAGGTCCGGTCGGCGCAGGCTCGGACGCAGCGGCGCTTCGTGCACCTGCCGGTGCAGCACGGTCAGATACGAATCAGACTCGCCAGCCCTGAACGCCGAGGTGCCGGTCAGCATTTCATAGACGACCATCCCCAGCGAATAAAGATCAGAGCGCAGGTCAATGCGGTCGCCGGTCGCGCCGGAAGCCTGTTCGGGCGACATATATTCCGGCGTGCCGATGACGGTGCCGGCTCTGGTGTGATGCGCGTCCTGGCCGGGTTCATTCAACCGCGCGATGCCGAAATCAACCACCTTGACGAGCATCGCGCCTTCTTCAGTCGTGACCATGATGTTATCGGGTTTGATGTCACGATGAACGATGCCCAGTTTGTGCGCGGCGGCGAGTCCGTCGCAGCATTGCCGGGCCACCTCAACGGCCTGGCTCACCGGCAGCGCGCCCACCCGGTCGAGCATTTCGCGCAGCGACTGCCCGCGCACGTATTCCATCGCCACATACATCTGCCCGTCCGCGGTGACGCGGCTTTCATAAATCAGGACCACGTTGCGATGATTGATTTGCCCGGCTGAGGCGGCTTCGTTCTCAAAGCGTTTGAGGATGGTTGGATTGGCCGAGTATTCGGGACTGAGCACCTTGAGCGCGACCTGGCGGCGACCGACGCGCAGTTGTTCGGCCAGATAAACCTCGCCCATGCCGCCTTCGCCAAGCTTGTGCAGCATGCGGTAATCACGCGTGATTTCATCGCTCAGCGGAAAGTTTGAAGACTGGGGCGTCATACTTTTATTCCTCGTCCTGACTGCGTTTCTGCCGATTGCTGGCGGCTTCCTGCTCAAGGCGGCGCAATTCTTCTTCGAGCGGTTGCCGGGCTGCGGGGCTGAGCCTGGTGCCGACAAGCTGCAAATAACGCCGCATCTGCTCTGCCGCTTTATCAAACTTCTGGTTGTTGTTGTAAGCCGCGCACAGCGTCAGCCGCACGTCGGGCAGGCCCTGCAGCTCAGGCAATGATTCAGCCATCTTCAGGGCGCGTTCACCGTCTTCGATGGCGCGGGCGATGTCGCCTTTCAGAAAATAGCAGTTCGCGCTCGTTTCCAGCACCAGCGCCTGGCGCGCCGGATTGCTGGCCGCAAGGCGCATCGCTTCCTGCAACTGCGCGCGCGCGCGGTCAAGATATGACGCCGGATTCGTCAGCGTTTCATCGCGCTCAACCAGCGTCGTCAGGGCTTTGGCCAGCGTCTGGCGAGCTTCGGCCAGCACGACGGCGTTGTTGTAGCGCGCCCCGCCAAAGATCAGGTGCGAAATCGAAAGGTGGCGCAGGCTGCCGGCGACCGACAACTGTTTGCGACCCAGTTCCTCAAACAGCCGGAGCGCGGTCTCAGCCTCGGTGATGGCTTCCTGCAGGCGGGCGCTGGCTTCGCTGGTGTCGCGCTGTGCGGTGCGGGCTTCGATTATTTCCTTTGCGCCGCGCTGCATCAGCACATCCGCCAGAATCAGGTGCGCCGGGGGTGATTTCGGGCGAATCAGAATGGCGCGACGCAACTGAATTTCAGCGCGAATCAGGTCGCCTTCCAGAAACAACAGATCGCCATAAACGACACGGGCATAGTCGTAATTCAGGTGCAGCGCGATGACCTTTTGCAGACTCGCCACCACTTCCTGGCGGTTGTCGCCGGCCTGCAGGCGGGCTTCGGCGAGCAGCGTCTGCGTCTGAAAATCGGTGGGCCGCAATTGCAGGGCCGTTTGCAATGTAGTCACCGCGGCGCGATAGCGACCGAGCGATTGTTCGGCGCGCCCGCGATACACGAGCGCTTCGGCCCAGGGGCCGTGGTTGGCCTGCACGGCGCGCGTGAACAGGTCAATCGCTTCCTGATATTTCAGCCGCTTGAAGCTGTCCACGCCTTTCAGAAAAAGTTCCTGCGCTTCGTTGCCCGGCGGCTTGTCTTCGAGCAGGTTGACGCTGACCTGGGCGGTTGACGGTTCAACCAGATCATCTTCATCAGCCGGGCTGAAGGTCAGATTGATCTCGAACAACTGCGTCTGGTCGCCGGTAATGGTGGCGCGGCGCTGCACCTTGAATTTGTCTTTGACAAATTCAAGCGTGTGCGGCCCGGCCTGCAGTTTGATTGATCTTTCGGAGCGGCTGTTGAGCGTGCCCTGGTCCGTGCCGTCCACGAACAGGCCGACGCCGTCCACGTCAGGATTGCGAATCACCAGCGTCCCCCAGGCCACGCTGGTTGTGGCATCCTTCGTCACCGGGTCGGCGTAGCGCACTTTCGAGAGCGGCAGGTAGTTGGCTTCGACCGTGTCGGTGTTCCAGTGCGGATGCTGCCGGTTTTCAGTCAGTTTCGGCACTTCGTCGCGCAGGTAGCTGACCAGTTCGCTGAAACTGACCATCTGATCGTGATTGGTGTCGGCCTGTCCGCGCAGGGCTTCAAGCAGCGACCAGGTAAAGGCGCCGTGTTTGAGATCGTCGGGTTCGTAGGATTTTTCGGTCTGCTCTGACGCCGTGATCCAGCCGATGCCCTGCGGGATTCGTCTGATCTCTTCAATCAGCTTTGCATTGGCCCGCGTCGTGATGCCGAGGTCGCGCCCGCTCATCAGCACTCCGGCGCTGTGACAGGTGTCGGTCAGCACGAGGCCCTTGCGCGCCGGAATGTCACTGACGGCTTTTTTGAAGGCATCCATCCGCAGCGCCGTGCGTTCGACTTCTTTTTCATCGGGCAGCGTGTCATACAGGACAAAGTAAGGAATCTCGCGCGTCACTTTCGTCTGCGGATCCGGTTGCGGCACGAGAATGCCGTGCGTGGCGATATACAGGACAAAGTAATCTTCAGGGCGGCTTTGTTTGAGCGATTGCAGGGCGCGTTCGACTCCGGCTTTGGTCGCCTGTTCATCCTTGAGCAGAATCAGGTGGCCGCCTTCGCTGACATCGCGGAAGCCGCCGCCTTCATCGCTGCGCAGAAAATCGTAAACCGCCTGCGCGTCGTCAGCCGCGTATTTCAGATTCCGAATCTGGCTGCCGTTGACGAATTCATCGCCATTGCCGTAGCGCGAAATGCCGATCACCACGGCCCACAACTGCGGCAGCTTTCCGGCGGTGACTTCCTGCCGCGTCGCGCCAACGCGGATTCTGACCTCGCGGGCTGAGTCCTGCTGCGACCGGGCCACCGGCGCAACGGCCAGACTGACCAGCGCCACAAAGCAAAAACTGAAGGCCTGAAGTGATTTCATAAGGCCACCTGAAAATTTGTCTGCGGGTGATTGGACGACGCCATTCTACAGCATTTTCGGCCTGCGTGTTCAGGCCTGGCTGTGCCCAGCGCGCAAACTGAATCCTGAATCCTGAATCCTGAATCCTGAATCCTGAATCCTGAATCCTGAATCCTAAATCCTAAACCCTAAACCCTAAACCCTAAACCCTAAACCCTAAACCCTAAACCCTAAA
>CAYWDW010000203.1:0-8262 GCA_964457105.1 uncultured Heliobacteriaceae bacterium | reverse complement strand
TGGCTGTTTGTTATGGCTGTTTGTTATGGTTGTTTGTTTTTTTAGTGCAGCTCTGTGCGGAAAGCAGGCGGGACGCCTGCGCTCCTTGTTTCTTCTTGTTGGTGGCGGGCGCTCAGTTGCTGCTGACATTGATCCTGACGACGTTGGCGGGTTTGCCGTTGACGGTCAATATCAGATCGGCGAGTCCGGCAAGGCCGGTCGGAATCTGAGTGTTGATCTGATCGAGACCGGCAAAGCCGGGTTGCGCGCCGGCATACAGCACCGGAGCCGTGACGCCGCCAATCGTGATCTTCACCGTGCCCGTCGCGGCGCGGCGGAGGCCGGTGCCGAACAGCACCAGATAAGTTCCGGGATTGATCGGATTGGCTGAGCCGTCGGGATTGCCAACAGCCACGTAGCTGATGCCGTCCGGCGTGGCCAGGGCGGCGGGCGCGCCTGTGCCTGAACTGTTGGAGGTAAACAGCGCGGGCGCGGTGCTGCTGACATTCAGCGTGCTGCGCGAAATCGTACCGTCAGCGGTCGTGACTTCGATGATGGCTGCGCCGCTTTGCGTTGATGACGGCACCAGAAAGTTGATCTGCCCTGGCGCGGCAAAAAACAAAGGCGCGAGTACGCCATTGACGCGCACCGTGGCGCCGCCCAGCGAAGTCGGCAGCGGCAGCGTCGCGGCTGATTCAATCGCCATCGCCAGCTTTGTGCCGAAAGCCGCGACAATCGCTTCGGGCGCGATGCCGTCCGGCGCGTAATTCGCCGCTGAAACTGCGGCCACTGGCAGCGCTGACCCGGCGCGGATGAAAAGTCTTTCGGTTGTGCGCACGCCGTCCGGGTTGATGACGGTCACTTTTGCCGTTGCGCCTGGCGCGACCGCGACCTTCCACATTTCACTCGACAAAAGTTTTGTGGCCGCTGAAATGTCAGTCTCAGTGCGCGTGTCATGCAGCCTGAGGCCGTTGACTTCAATATCAGCGCCTGGCGCAAAGCCCGTGCCGGTCAGCATCAGACTGCCGTTCTGATCGAGCGCGACATCATTCAACTGTGGCGTTGACGGCACGACGCTGAGCGCATCGAGCGTGAAGCCGAAAAAGACCACGCACATTTCATCAGTCGTCGCTTCGCCCCAGCTTACCGGCTTCGGCGGCGTGTTCGGGTTGAGCGGATTCCCAGCCGAATTGTCATAGTAAGCCGTGACCTTCAGCGTCGCGCCGGTCGGCACCGCGACGGGTTGTTTGTACAGATATGAACCCTGCCACTGAAAGTTCCAGTCCGGCACATTGATCATGCACTCAGGCGCCTGGCCGGGACGGGTCACTTCAACTTTCATTTCACGACCGAGCAGGTGCATGTGCGGCGTGATTGACACGATCCGGGCATTGAGCGGCACCGGATAACTCGCCGTCACCTGGTAACGTTTCTCTCCGGCTGGAATCGTGAATTTCGTGTTGGCGAGCGGCAGGTACTGCACTTCTTTCTGCACCGGCTGATTCGCAAAATAAATGCCGATCTGCGTCAGGTCTTTTTCGACGGCTCCGGTCGGATGGTAATGAACCTGAATGACGACGCGGGAGTTTTTCGGCAACTTCACGCCGTTGCCGTCGCCGGCCAGAAAGCCGCGCGTGCCGGGTGCCCAGCCGCCCAGAATGTTGTTGCTGTCAAAGCCTGGCCCGCCAAAACACGTATAGCCCGGCCCCGGATCTTTTGCGTCAAGCTCAACTGATTTGCCTGCCGGATCAAGATAGACGATGACGTGATGCACGATGCGGCGGTTGCCGGGTTTGATGTCAATCGCGGCAACATAACGATCACCGCGCAGCGCCGTCGGAATCGTGAAGCAGCGGTATAAATCCCTGTCGGTCGGTGGCGTATATTCTTCATCCGGCGTCAGCACCAGGTCCGGCGCGCCGAGCGTCCAGCCATCACCGAAATCCTTCGGCGCAGGCAGATCAGCCGCGTTGCCCTCCGGCGCTCCAGCATCGGCCCACGCCGCGAGCGTGGCAATCTCATCGGCGGTCAGCACCCGCGCATCCTGAAAATCGCCGCAGCCCTGCGCCGGTTTCCAGGGCGGCATCTGTCGCGCCTGCGTCTGCGCCCTGATGGCCTGCGCATACGGCTTTGTCTCCTGGTAAGTCACGAGCGACATCGGCGCAATATCACCCGGATGATGGCAGGTCTGACAGTTGTTTTGCAGGATGCGCACCACCTCTTTATTGAAGGTCGGCGTGAGCTGTGCGCCCTGCTGCCGGTGCGGCAGAAAAACGACCGCGACAGCCAGCAGCACAAAGACGGGGACAAGCAGGCGTTTGATGACAGCAGTCATGAACTCCTCCGGGTTTGTCAGTTGCCGAGTGAGAATGACGAGAGACCGGATTGTAGTTGGTGATAGCGGAACAGTACAGGGAGCAATAGCACAATGGGGTTAAGTAAAGGTCTTTGCCTGTGCGCGGCACCCATGTGCGGCAGCGACCTCGCCTGTGTCTCAGCGCCGCTTCCTGTTTGGCGCCTTTGCGCGGGATTTTCTTGCAGCGGCGTCGCGCAGAATCGAGGCGGCAAACCTGACAGGACTGACGCAAACGATGTGATTTGATTGGAGCGCGGGCTGCCAGCCCGCTGGATTGCGGCCACCGCGCCGGTCAGTGGCGGGCTGGCAGCCCGCGCTCCCATAGTTTTGCGTCAGTCCTGCCTGAATCTGGTGAGTTGTCGGGCAAGGCGTCAGAAGCCGGTTTCCTGGGCCTGAATATCAACTGGCCAGACGTAGGTGTAAAAGGGCAGTGGGATGTTTTGCGTGTAGCTGATTCTGGCGTTGACCTGTTTGCCGTTGCGTCTGACTTCGATGCGGGCATCGGGCGGGAGCGAATATTCAGTCGCTTTTTTGCTGAGCCTGGTTCTGACTTCAGATTCGCTCAGGTTCTGGACGGCGGCGAGGCGCACAATGCCGGTCGTTTCGTCCTGCATCTGCACTTTGTGAATGTAATGCGGCACGGACTGGCTGACAAAATAACCGGCGGCGGCCAGCACGAGCAGGGTGACCAGAAAACCAAGTCGCCCTTCACCTCGCTCGCGGGAATATTTTCGATCTGACATAGCTTCACTTCCTCTGGTTCGTTAACGCTTTTGCGACAGGCCGGGCCGAACCTTCGGGGCCAGCAATTCTTTCACGGCAGCGCGAATCATCGGGCCGGGGATGTCATCGCGCACAATCACTTCACCGATCCTGACCGGCAGGATGAACGGGATTTTGCCCTGCGCGGCTTTCTTGTCGTGTGTCATCGCGGTGAGGATGTCCTGGGGTCTGAGGTCGCTGATTTCGGGCAGGGGGCCTGACAAGTCAATGCCGACTCTGATGGCCTGGCTTTCGGCGGGCGCGATTATACCAGCTTTTTCCGCAATGGAAGCGGCAGATTTCATGCCGTAACCGACCGCCTCGCCGTGCTTCAGGCGGCGGTAATGTGTCACGGCTTCAAGCGCGTGGCCGATGGTGTGGCCGAAATTCAGAATGCGGCGCAACCCGGCTTCGCGTTCATCGGCGGTGACGACTTCGGCCTTGATCCCGCAGCAGCGCGCAATGATCCGCGCCAGGATGTCGGTGTCACATGCTTCAAGCTGCCGGATCGAATCGCAGGTCAGCTCAAACAGCGCCCGGTCGCGGATGATGCCGGTTTTGAGAACTTCATAAAGTCCGGCCCGCAGTTCACGAGGCGCAAGCGTGCGCAGCGCCGTCGGATCAATCATCACCGCACGCGGCTGATGAAAGGCGCCAATCATATTTTTTCCGAGCGGATGATTGACCGCCGTCTTGCCGCCCACCGAACTGTCAATCTGCGCGAGCAGCGTGGTCGGAATCTGCACGAAGCTGAGGCCGCGCTGATAAGTCGCCGCCACAAACCCGGCCAGGTCGCCCACCACGCCGCCGCCGAGCGCCACGATTGCATCGCTGCGCTCAAAGCGATGTTCGAGCAGAAACGACCACGCCCGTTCAGCCGTGCGCAGCGATTTATATTTTTCGCCGTCGCCCATCAGGTGCGTGAGCGTGACGAACCCGGCCTTTTTCAGACTGCGTTCGACCGTCCGGCCATAAAGCGCGTGAACTTTCGGATTGGCAATAATCGCCAGCCGCCGCGTTTTAGCGCTTAACGCGGCGCGGGTGATTTCGCCGGTCTGCGCCAGAATGCCATCCGCAATCGTGATGTCGTAGCTGCGTTCGTTGAGTGAAACGTGAACTGTCTGTGCTGTAATTTGTGTCATCTGATTGAACGGTCATGGTTTGAATTGCACCTGCTCCAGCAGTTCGGCGGCCAGCCAGTCAAACGACAGCGCGCCCAGCCCGATCATTGCGGCCATCTGATCGGCGGAATAACGCAGGCCCGTATTCCACAGGTCAATGAGCATCTCACCAGCCTTGCGCGACGCCCACCACCGCGAGCCGAATTTCGATTTCAGATATTCGCGCAACTGCGCTTCAAAGGCCCACGCGCGCAGGCCGTCGGCAGGTTGAATGCCATCGCTCAGGTCGCGCAGGTGTTCCGTCTCGTCATACCTCACGCGCACGGCATCGCTGAGCAGTTCGGCATACCGCGCTCCGGCTGAACCGGTCAGTTTGTCGGCGTGCAGTTCGACTTCGTAAATCAGCCGGGCCGCTTCACGGCGCACACGCAACAGCCGATGCACGGCCAGCGTGTGACGAAACTCGCGGCTGTCAGCAAAACCGAGCGAAGCCATCAGCCATTTTTCGTCGTGCAGCAGCAGTTGAAAGAGCGTCGCCCAGGCTTCGGTCACTGCGCCGTCACCGATGCGCTGAAATTCAGGCAACAGGTTCCGCGAAGCCCAGGCGAATTGCTGCGCGCGTCCGGCGGCGTTGAGCAGCATCGGATAATCGTGCCAGCCCTGCCCTGGTTTGAGGCTCAGCCGGATGTCATCAGGGATTTGCACCGGCGCACAGCACGGGCGCGCAGGTTTGCGCGGGCGCGGCGCATCGTCAATCGTGATGTTTGCCTGCTGCCAGGTTCTGATGCCCAGGCCGCGAAAGGTTTCAGCATAAACTTCGCGCCGTCGCCACGCCGGGAAGTATTCATCGAAGCGCGACAGCCTGGACAGATAACCGATGTCAGCGCGCGTGGCCGATTCAAGGCTGACCCCGGCATCACGCGGCAGGATGAAGGCCAGCGCCGTGACGTAACGGCTTTCAGTTGCCGCGAGCAGCGCCGCCGCCTGGGCCGCCAGATGGTTGTCGAGGCCGCGCAATTCGTGGCGCAGCGCCAGGTAATTCTCAAAGCCTGCGGCACGGGCCGCGTCGTGCAGCTTTTCGAGGCGTTCGGCGCGCAGGTCCTGCATGCTTTTGATCGCTGCGCCAAGGCGGGACCACAATTCGCGCCGGTGCTGCCGGTCTGCTTCGCTCGACAAACGATGCCAGGCTTCGTGCAGGCTGATGGTTTCATCCTGCCAGCGCAGGGTTGGGCGCGATTCGGCGCGGGCGATTTCGGCGTCCAGTTCGCGCACGCTGGCAGTCAGGCGGCTTTCAATGGCAAAGGCGATGAGGCGTTGCACGGCGGCGCGCTCAGTTTCGCGGGATTCGCTGAGGTCAGCGAGCGCCTGCCGCAGCTCGGCAATGACTGTCGGCGTCATCAGATCGCTGTTTTCTGACCAGAGATGCGCGGTGTCGGGCTGTGCGTTCTGCCCCGAAAAAAAACGACACTCCTCGCGTGCCAGCTCTGACTGGAACTGGCTGAAGCGTTGTCGGTATTCGGTCAGCATTGAGCAGGCGCAGGTGACAGGTTCAGGACGTCGGCGCGGCGCGTTTGAGGCCGCGAGGGCCGCGCAAAACATCGCCTCGTGAACAAGACGGGCACCATAGCCGAGCCATGATTACAGTGTCAAGCTTGCCGGTCAGAGTGGATGTACGAAGTCAAAGTTGAAATGGTCTTCGCCCTGACAGGGCGGTATTCAATAGCCGGGGGCAACGCCCCCCGGAAAGAGGCCGTGTGGCCCGGCCCTGAAAGGGCCGCATTTGAAATCAGGCGTCGCCCTTTCAATGCCATGGCCCTTTCAGGCCGCTCTGCGAGACTGCTTCACTGCCAGGTTACAACTTTGATTTCGTACACCCGGTCAGCTTCTCAGACAGCGCAGACGAAAACAGGCAGGATGTGCAGGGTGGAGGCCTCAGCGATTCTGTCAGGGCCGGGGCTTGATGCCGAGCAGCCGGGCCATCGTTTCACCATAAATTTTCCGACGACTTGCTTCCGGCACGCCACAGGCATCAAGCATGGCCTCGTACCGGGCGAGACAAGCATCCAGATTCTCCGGGTCTTCATCTGTGCCGAAGACCAGCTTTTCAAACGCATAGACCGCATCGGGCGAACTGTGCGCGGTCGGGCCTTCCCACCACAGATACTCTTTGAAAACGCCCAGGTTCTTCGCTTTCTTAATCAACGATGAGCCGGTCAGATCGAAGTACAAATTCTTTTCCCACCGCGCCGCTTCTGCCGCTTCGTCGTACCAGGGATTGCCGAGGTGCGCGCCTTGAATGATGAGCTTCGGAAACGAGCGCGCAATCGTGTGCAGAAATGACGGACGCATGCGCGCCATCGAAGACGGCTCTGGCTCGTCGCTCTCGCCCGACACGATGCCAGTGTGAAAGAGCGCGATGAGTTTGAGCGCTTGCAGTTTTTCATACAGCGGAAAATAGCCGAAGTCATCCCAGTTATATTTCGGCGTGTGCATCTTGATGCCCTTGAATCCGGCGTTGGCGAAAGCTTGCAGATGCGCGGCGGCTTTGGGGTCGTCCACATTGATGACGCCATACGGGATAATGACATCAGGATGTTCGGCGGCAGCTTTTTTGACGACCTCAAAGCCGGACATCGGCGTCAACACACAAGCCATCGCATTGCGCGCGCGATAGACTTTGACCAGCCGCGCGATGTAATCCGGCGATGAATCGTAGTGCTGATGCGCGTCAATGATGAAGCGACGCGGCGTTTGGGCGCTGACAGGCAAAACGATCAGCGTCAGCAGAAGAAGCAGATGCAGTTTGGCTTTCATTATTTTCTCCCAGCCGTCGCCGTTTTTCCCGGCACGACTATTTCATAGCGATGCAAATGATGGCGGTGCAATTGAAACGCCTGATACAGACGTTCGACGCCGTAGCGCACGTCTGGCGTCCACGTATAACTCCACGATTCGTTATCGAGCAGCAGCGGAAGGCGCGTGCCTGACGGCGTGTCGGCGGCCAGGCGAATCACGCTCGTGCGCTCTTTCGCGCTCGTCCATTCGAGTTGTTTTTGCTCCTGAATGTCTGCGACTTCAGTCACCCAACGCGCGTCAGAATAGACCTTCGCGCGATACCAGTTGTGTTTATCGAACGGATCAAGCCCTTGTTTCATTCGCACCCAAATCGTCGCTTCTTCGCCCGGCTCCAGAATGCCGTTTGCGTTGCCTTTGCCTTCGGTCACGGTGCGTTGAATGCTGCCGCCGCCGCCCTGATTACCTTTTTGCCGAAAGACGTTCAGCGTCGCGGTGCGCCCGTCAAAAATCATCACGTCGCGCGCCGTTTCGATGAGTTCAGGAATCACCAGCACATCAATATTTTTCGTGACCGAATGCCAGCCGTCATACGTCAACGTCAACAGCAAGCGCGTCGGCGCGAAGTAGCCTGCGCCCGCTGTGAAGCGCATGCGCATACGGTCAGCAACATCTATCGCCGCGCCCGCTTCGAGCTTCGGAATCGTTGTTTCGCCCGCCACGATTTGCACGGTCGGGTATTCGCTCGTCAGTTTTACCTGCACCGCTTCCATCGTGACGCCGCGCGGATTGTAGATGCGCACCGGCAACGACAACTCTTGCGCGGGCGCGAGGCGCAATTGGTCTTTCGCGGTCAACGGCAACACGACGGGAGGCTGTCCGCCTGTGCCGGGGCCGACGAAACTGAGTTGATGCCCCGCGCCGCCCGTTTGAAATGTCAGGCGACCAGCTTGATCCGCGCGCAATTCTTTCTTCGTTGTTGCGCCGGTAGCAAAGTTGTAATCGAGCAATAAATACGGCGCTGCCGCCTGATACAACGGCGCAGTCGTGATCGTCACCCGACGTGTTGTTACCGGCGGCCCATCCGGCGACCATTGCCGCGTCGTCACCCGCAAGCCGTCCTGACTTACGTCTTCCAAACACGTAAATCCTGCTTCGCCACCTTCCGTTTGCACGCGATAATTCCAAATCTCGAAATTCGCATAAGCATTGTCGTGGCTCCACGTTTCCGGCACGTTGTCGAGCGTTGGA
>CAYWDW010000202.1:0-8264 GCA_964457105.1 uncultured Heliobacteriaceae bacterium | reverse complement strand
CCGCGAAAAGATTCGGCAATATATTGCCGGGAATAAAAAGCCGTAAACCCGCGCTCTGGCTGTGTGGTGTAGCCGTTACTCGCTGGTGGCTGCGGCGGGTAACTGCTACACAAAGCTGTTTCCTGCCCACCTGACGACGATCATCAGACACAACCCTTTTCTCAGCCTGACTTTGCCTCGGACTTACCTGAAATAAAAACGATCTTTTGGGAACGCCGTACACGACCGGCTGGCTGGCGCCGGGCCTTGCCTGGCTGACTGGCAGAGGCCAGGGTGTGAAGTGCATTTGCTCTGTTTTCAGAGGTTTCAGCGACAGGGCAGGGAATTTCAGCAGCCATGCCGGATTCTGGCACCAGAGTTGATTTAGTCAGGGCGGCGTCAATAAGACAGAAAGTTGTGACGGGCTGACAGTAACTGGCGGCTCGCTCAATCATAAAAAGCGGGGGCAGGCGCACACCGGCCCCGTCGGCTGATTTCTGATAACTCAGAGCTGAAGGTTCGTCACAACATTTATTCACTGGCTGTCGCAGCGTCAGTTCTTCTCCCCCCACAGGTTCTGATGTTCATCGCCTGACAATCCGGTCAGGGACAGGTTTCCCGTTGTCAGGCGATGAATATCGGGCTGATGTGCGAAGGATTGACGGCATCTGCATCCGTTGAGGCCCCGCGATGGAAATGTTGAATTCACAAAACGGAAAATCCGGCACTCTTTTCGGCCACCTGCTGACGCAGAAATGCAGCAAGGCTGGTCTGTCACTCTCCGAACTGGCTGATCTGACGCGGCTCGCGCCTGGTTACCTCGAAGAACTGGAAGGCGGCCTTGCCTTACCGAACTTCGATGTCTGCTACAAAATTGCGCAGGCCATCAATTCACGCGATCAGCAGGGGTTTGTGATTCAGGATTTATGGGAGGCCGCCTCAATGGACAAAGCGTCCAGACTGAGCCGCGCCGCCGACAACCACAGCCGCTTACGCGGTCGGGCGTCGGTCGGACCGCTGACTGCGCCGCTCAATCCGCGGGCGGCCTGAGTGATGAGAAAGAATCCGTCAGGCGGCAGTGATGGCTGACTTTCCTGCAGGCATCACGGTCGTTTCGGGGAATTGCGTGGCGGGCACCGGCTCCCTGAAGAGTTGGAGCTTCACGCTGGTTCACGACACGCAAGGGCGAATGGCAGCACGCTTGAGTATCCGGCAGACTCTGCGGGCACACTGCCATTCGCCTCTTAATCTTGTTTTGTCCGGCAATGAAACTTCTGAACGAATCGGTGGTTGATCTGATCTGGCGGGGCGTTGATGACCTGCTCAGACGTGAATATGAACTGGAACACGGCATGGCTGAAGTCATCGCCGGTGCTGTCTATGGAAAGCCTGCTTCAATTTCTGCTGTACCTGCCGCTGCTCGCGCCTTTCCTCCTGCTCTTTTCCTATGCGCTGGCGGAGAACCGGAACGAGCCAGACTCGTCCGAATGAAGGGCAGCGAGTGCAGTCACTGAAGCGGTCAGAGTTTGCGGTGACGGCAATGATCAATCCCCCTCCCCCATCATTGCCGCGCCGCAATCATCAGATCAGGTTCACCTCAGGGCGGCGGCTGACCGGCATTCAGCCGTCGCCCGTTTGAAAGCAGAATTATCCTGAGAGCTTGTGAGTGTCCCTGCGCGCGCGTCCTGAATCTCCCGCTGCGCTTTGGCCTCTCACATTGAATTCCCTGCCCCCGATTTTCTCTCCTGCCTGCCTTGTCAGCAGGCCTGTTCTCGCATCACCTCCACGCCATCTTCCGTCATCACAAGCTCTCAGGCTGATCAGCCCCGGCAGGGGCTTTTCTTGCCAGACAAAGAGCGAAACAAGGAGCGCAAACAAGGAGCGCAAACAAGGAGCGCAAACAAGGAGCGCAGGCGTCCCGCCTGCCTGAATTTCGATCAAGGCGCCTTAAGCGGAAGACGGGCAGGCGGGACGCCTGCGCTCCTTGTTTGCGCTCCTTGTTTGCCTGTGTTCCTTGTGATAAAGCAGGATGCCTGCGGTTGACGCCTTCACACGCCACAGCCTATCATCGTCGCCACAGGCATGGTTTTGAACTGATAATCCTGAGGCCCCTGATGAGTCGCATCGAAGTTTTCAGAAAAATGCTGGAGTCCGATTCGCAGAACACTGCCGTGCGCTTCGGGCTGGCCAATGAACTGATGAAAAGTGGAATGTACGAAGAGGCCGTTAGTGAACTGCGTGTTTATCTGACCCAGGCCGAAGATCAGGGCGCGGCGTATGGGATGCTGGCTCGCGCGCTCGAAAAACTGGATCGGATTGATGAAGCCGGCGCGGCTTATGAGCAGGGCATTGCGGCGGCCCGTCGGCATAATCATCCGGGCATGGCTCAGGAATTTGAACTGGCGATGAATGAACTGATCTGACATCGAAAACCCGGCTGCCCCCTCCTGAATTTCCCACCGGTGTTCCCTTTGCCCGGAAAAAATCAGACAGACCACAGCCGTCAGGCAGCGGGGCAACTGCGAGTTGTGTTATCTATTATGCGCTTGTCTGTCCGTCATCTGTCTTCAAACAGCATTTGATTTATGCGCCGATACCTGACGCGCCGTCGTCTGACCATGACGGCTCTGACCATCACGCTGCTGCTGGGAACTGCCGCGCTGCTCGGCTTTATGCTCGTGCGCCAGGGATATTTTGATCGCTGGCTGACCGGGCAGTTAAAGACTGCGCTGACCGCATACGGCGTGCGCGCCGAAGTCGGTTCGCTCAACACCCGGCTGCGCGACCGGCAGGTGGAACTCAAAGACCTGAAGCTTTATGCGCCCGACACGACCGAACCCTTTGCCGCCGTTGAGCGCCTGACCGTGCAGATTACCGCAAGGCAACTGGCCGGTTTTTTCGGTTTCGGACGCAAGGGCGAAGTTGCTTTGCGCAAACTGGAGCTTGACGGGCTGCGCGCGACTTACAAGGTTGATGAAAATGGCCGCTCCAATCTGGCCGGGTTGCGCCTGCCGCCGCAGGACCGGGAAAGCCGCATTGAATTCAAATCCTCAACCGCCGTGGTCGAACTGAAGAATGCCGAGGTTCAGTATCTCGATCAATTGCACAAACTCGCCGGCACGGCGCGCAATCTGAATGTCACGTTATCACCCGATGGCGACAGGCTGACGCGCGTCATCGCGGCCTCTGACCGAAGCGATTTCATTTTTGACGGGCGCGCATCAACCGATCTCAGCTTCAGGCTCAATGCCCGCGCGAGTGCCGCAGGCGCGCTCGTTGATTCGCTCACGATCAATTCGCCGCTGCTGCAGGCCGAACTGAAAGGCGAGCTGACGGACTGGCGCGAGTTTGCTTATCACTTCGCTGCCACTGCCGACATTCACACCCGCGAAGTGGCGCGCCTCTTTGCGCCGCAAACCCGCTTGTCCGGCACGACGCGCTTTGAAGGCACCGTCGAGGGCCGGGGCACTGACTACAAGGCGAACGGCAAAATCACGAGCCACGATCTGCTGGCGCAGGGCGTACACCTCCAGGGCTTCAGCCTCAATGTCAGGGGCAGCGGACGGCAGGCTGATTACGACGCGCAGCAGGAACTGGCCATTCGCCAGGTCGAAGCCGCCGGCTTCAGAGTCAATCGCGTCGTGGCCGCCGGAAAGATTGCCGGCGATTTTGAAGACTTTTCGTGGATCGGCAATTTCAGCGTGGGCGAACTGAGCGGCAGCAATGTGCGCGCCTCCGGCATCAACTTTCGTGACGCGCTGATCAGGGGCCGCTGGACCGATCCGAATCATCTTCAGGTCAAAGGCCGCGTCAGCATTCCGCAACTGATGACGGCAGATGTGCCGGTCGGCAATCTGACCGGCGACCTGACGGCCACGCGCGATCAGGTCAGCATCCCGAATTTCAGCGGCACGGTTTTCGGCGGCACGGCCAAAGGCAGCGCGACCGTGCGGCTTGACGGGCGCGGCGCTTCGACCGTGCAGGCCGATCTGAGCAAACTCAATCTGGATCAGGCGGCGGCGGTCGCGGTTAGTCAGCGCCTGCCGTTGCGCGGCGCTGCCGATGGCCGCGTCAATCTGTCGTGGCAGGGGCGCGATTACAAATCCGCTGTC
Organism: uncultured Heliobacteriaceae bacterium; assembly: GCA_964457105.1. Lineage (GTDB taxonomy): Bacteria > Acidobacteriota > Blastocatellia > RBC074 > RBC074 > DASRDU01. The sequence continues at coordinate 4,173 of CAYWDW010000202.1, read as the reverse complement.
GGCACCGTCAACCTGCAATTCACCGGAGCCACGCTCAAACAGGACGCCGCGCTGACCGATGCCGCGCCGAATGATCCCGCCGCGCCGAAACCTGTGCCCAAACTGATCGAAGGTTTTCCGGTCAACGGCACGCTCAATCTGATTGCCTCTGAGCGCCGCCTGCGCCTGGAAAACACGGTGGTCCAGACGGGCGCGACCACGCTTTCGGTCAGCGGCGAAATCGGCTGGGATCGCACCGGCGCGCTTGAAGTCACGCTCAATGCGCCCGATGCGGCTGAACTGAAAACGCTCGCGGTTGATGTGGCTCGCGCTGCCGGCTTTGACGATGCGCGCCTGCAGCAGTTCGATGGTCAGGTGACGCTGACTGACAAACTCGCGTTCAATGGCCGCGTCACGGGCGCGCTTGATAATCCGCGCGTCGAAGGCCGGTTCACGCTGGGCAGCCTGAATGTGAACGATGAACTTTTAGGCGCGCTGGCGGCGAATGTGGTTTACGAGGCGCAGACATTGCACCTGAACGATGGCACGCTCGTTCAGCCCGAAGGCGGGCGCGCCGGGTTTGACGCCGCCTGGCCGCTCAATGTTGAGAACGGCGCCACCGTCAAAGCGAAGCTTGAAAAATATCCGCTCGCCGTGCTGGTGCGACAGTTCGCCGCGACGCCGGTTGAAGGCGCGCTGCTGGGCGAAGCCGATCTTGCGGGATTGCCCGGCGCAGTGCGTGGCAAAGCCAATTTCAGAGTCAGCAACGCAAAGTTCAATGACCGCGCCTTTGATGAAATGGCCGCGCACATTGCGCTCGATGGCGAACGCATCGAGGTTGAAAACCTGAAATTGCGCGCAAGCGGCGGCACGATCACCGGCTCCGGCGGAGCGCGCATCGGCAGCGCAACCAATGGCGAAGCGAACAAACAGCCGCCCGGCCCGCCGGTCCGGGATTTTCGTTTCAAACTGAAAGGCGAAAATATTGACCTCGGTGAAATCATCGCGGCCACGACTGACACCGCTTCGCCCGTGACCGGACGCGCCGGGTTCACGCTTGAAGCGGGCGGCGCTGAATTCAATCTCGGCGCTGAGCGCGGGCGCATCTTCGATCAGTTGCAGGCGCAACTGGCGAGCGATGATCTGCGTTATCGCGATCAGGCGCTTGGCAAAATTCATCTGTCAGCGACCGGGCGCGACAGCCGCGCGCAGCTTGAACTCACCTCGGAACTGCTGGGGCAAAGCTATCACGGCACGGGCGACATTGATTTCGGCAATCCTGATTTCCCGATCAATGCGGCCATTGAGTTGAAGGAAACAGCGCTGGCGCCGATCTTTGATCTGCTCGCCGGGGCAGGCACGATCAAGGCCGGCGGCACGGCGAGCGGGCAGTTGAAAATCAGCGGCACGCTTGCCGGACGCGACCATCCGGTGCAGCTTGATGCCGCGCTGACGCAGCTTTCGTTTGACATCAGCGATTACAAACTGACGGCGCAACCGCCGCTTGCCATTACCATCAGCCGCCGCCAGGTTGAGGTCGGCACCGTCACGCTGTCGGGCGCCAACACCAACCTGACCATCAAAGGCAGCATTGCCACGAGCGCCGAAGGCCGCACGGATTTTTCGCTGAGCGGCGACGTGAACCCGAAAATCCTGCAAACCTTCGTGCCCGATCTTTATGCTGACGGGCTGGTGAAAATCGAAGCCGCGGCGCGAGGCAGTTATCAGCAGCCGCGATTCAGCGGCACGGCGACGTTGCAGAATGGTTCGCTGCGCAGTCCTGACTTTCCGCTGGCTCTGATGCGGGCCAACGGGCGCGTGCGCTTCACGGCTGACCAGGCGCAGATTGAACGGCTGACGGCTGATGTCGGCAGCGGCAAACTTGAACTGACGGGCGGCGCGGCCTTCGCGGGGCTGAAGCCTGACCGCTGGCGCTTTCAGTTCAAAACGAACGGCGTGCGGCTTGATTATCCGCGTGACACGCGCACGACGCTCGATGGCGACCTGACCTTGCAGGGCAACCGGCAGCTTCAGGTGTTAAGCGGCATCGTCAATGTGCGACGCGCCGAATATCTGGCCGAAGCCAATCTGTTTGAATTCATCGAACGCATCGTGGACGAATTCAGCACGGCGACCGGCGGCGGCGCTGACGAAGCGGCATTGTTGCCGCCGACGCAGTTTGACATTCGCGTGGCAGCCAATGATTCGCTGATTGTGCGCACCAGATCGCTCGACGTCCTCGGCAGCGCAGCGCTCACCTTGCGCGGCCCGTCGGATGATGTCGCGGTGGGCGGGCGCATCACGATTACGCGCGGGCTGATTGACGACATTCTGAAGGAGCGTTACCGCATCACGAGCGGCGTCATCGAATTTTCAGGCGTGACCAAAAAAGCGCCGCGACTGAACATCGAAGCCGAAGCCGAAATTGCCGGCTATCGCACGATTCTCAGCTTCAGCGGGCCGGTGGATCAGATCAAGGTCAATCCGCGCTCAGAACCGCCGCTGACGCAGAACCAGGTCGTCAATCTGATTTTTACCGGCAAGCTGCCGGACGACACAGGCGGCATTGCCAACAACACGCAGGCGCTCGCGCAGACCTCGGCCAGCACGCTGGCGCAACTCGCCACGCAGCGGTTGTCGAATTCGATTGAATCAAACGTGACCGGGCGGCTCTTCGGCCTCAATCGTTTTGCGATTGACCCGCTGCTGACCGGGCGCGGTACTGACCCGACGGCGCGCATCACGGTGGGCCGCCGCGTGACGCGCGATCTGTCAATTACCTATTCAACCAATGTGGCTTCCAATCAGGATCAGGTGATTCTGATTGAATATCGCGCCAGCGACCGCATCAGATTTGTCGCTTCCCGCGCGCAGGATGGCACGTTCGGGCTGGACGTGCGGCTGCGCAAACAATTCTGAAATGAACCGCACGAGGCACAAGGCGCCAGGGTTATGGCACAGGTGGCAGCGCAGGTTCGGGCCTTTGCTGGCGGCCTGCGGCCTGCTGCTGTGTTGTCTGGCGGTGGCGCAAAGCCCTGAAAGTTACACCGGCAAACCCATCGGCCTGATCAAAGTCGTGCTCGAAACCGACCGGCAGCGCGAAGCCGATGCCGACCTGCGCGCGCTGCTCAACATTCGGCAGGGCGCGGCGTGGGCGCTGGCCGACCTCAGAAGCTCGCTGCTCGCGCTCTATAAATCGGGCCGCGTCGCCAATGCCCGCGTGGAGACTGAACTGATGGCTGATGGCGGCGTCGCCGTGACTTTCTTCGTGCTGCCGCAGGTGCGCATTGGCGAGGTTGAGTTCAGGGGATTGACCGGGATTGAGGAAGATGAAGTCCGGGCGCGCCTGACCGAACTTGAACGCGGCGCGAAATTCTCTGAAGCCGCGATGCAGGATGGCGCTGAGGCGCTTTACGAAGCCTTCAAGGAACGCGGCTATTATCAGGTCAGCGTCGAACCCCAGGTCAGTTATGACGCGGCGCACACCGTCGCCACCATTACCTACCACGTCACGCCCGGCGCGCAGGCCACGATTGGCGACATCAGTTTTACCGGCACCTCAAAGATTGCCGAACACACCCTGCGCGCCGACATGCTCAGCCACGCGGGCGGCGCGTTTTCACAGACACAGCTCAACGCGGACATTCAGAAACTGCTGGGCCTGCACCTGGCGCAGCAGTTTCTGGATGCCCGCATCGGCCCGGCTGAACTGACCTATGACAACGCGGTCAACAAAGTGATGGTCACGCTGCCGGTCAATTCAGGTCCGCGATTCACGATCAGAACCGCTGGCTGGAAGTTCACGGACAAAAAGCTGCATCAGTTGCTGCCGCTGCTGCGCGAAGGCGGCGTCAACAGCGCCGCGCTGGAAGAAAGCGCCCGCCGGTTGCGCGACAATTTGCAGGAAGAAGGTTTTTTCTTTGCCGAAGTCACGCCGCCTGAAGTGCCTGACCTGACGGCTGACAAAGCCGAACTGGTGTTCGAGGTCGAAACCGGGCAGCGTTACCGCGTCACTCAGATCAGCATCGAAGGCACCAACAATCTGACCTACGCCGATGTCGCCGATGATTTGCGCTCACAGACCGAGAGCTTTATTCCGCTGCCGATTCTGACGCAATACACGCGCGGCCTCACCAGCGAACAGGCGCTGCGCCGCGACGTTGAAGTGCTGCTGGCGCGATTGCGCGACCAGGG
>CAYWDW010000201.1:0-8273 GCA_964457105.1 uncultured Heliobacteriaceae bacterium | reverse complement strand
AATCTGGCGCAACATTAATAACTCGGTGACCCGGCTTACCAACCAGGGGCGGGGCACCGATTTATTTTTTCCATGTGGTTTAACATTCCTTCAGCAAAGGATTGGCAAGGCGAGAAAGTGCTTTAAGAAACAGCCCGGAAATACCGATCAGGACAAGAAAAATCAATAATTTACCAGGACTAAACGGCTTCCGTTGTGGTATACTCAGCGCGCAACTACTGTTTGAACGGAGGATGTAAAGAGTGTCATTCAGAGCAGGAAGCAAGGTTATTTACCCTCGCATCGGGATTTGCAAAGTTGACGGAATCATCGAACAGCGAATTGGCGATTCCTCAGTCAAACTCTATTCGCTGAGGCCTTTGGCGCGGGAAAGCACCATTTTTGTGCCGGTCAACAAGGCCGAAGAGGTTGGGGTCAGAAAGCTGATTGACCGTGAAGAGATTCCGAAACTGCTGCGCTTTCTGGGCAAGGATGTTGAAGTCGCCAGCGATCACCGCAAGCGAAGCGCCAAGAACGCGGAAAGCATCGCTTCAGGTGAAATTTTCAAGGTGGCAGACTCGCTGAAAGCGATGACCAAACTGGGCCGGGGCAAGAATCTTTCGCCGGAAGAGCAGCAGGCGCTTTCAAGAGCACGGCAGCTTCTGGTTGATGAAATTTCGCACGTGACCCGGCTGTCAATCGAAGAGGTTGACGAAATGATTGATAACGCTCTGGCCGGTAAGCGAACTCGCCTGAAAAAGGTTGCAGCTTAGGCCGATCAGTTGGCTCAAAGTGATTGGTCAGTACCAGCGCACGATCTGTTTGGAAAACTACAGGTCGCGCGCTTTTCATTTTCCGGGCTGATCCTTCCTGTTTTTTTCCGCTGCCGATGGCTTTATCCCCGCACCTGTCGGCCTGCCTGATCCTCAGATTTGCTTTTGGGGCGCATTTTCATTTCATCAATACAACAAACAGTCTGATCCTGTCTGCACCCGACAAACCTCCGACCAGTCGGGGCGAACAACACATTATATAGCTGCCGATTTTGCTGAAACACCAGATAATGTAGCCGAAGCCGGAATTCTCATCCCGCTGAAATTCCATTTTAACTGTCCGGTCGCATCTCCGCCGGGGATTATGCGGAGCTTTAAGTTTCATCTGTGAAACTATTGAAAATAAATGCTTTACAGGTCTGAGCTTCCGTGCTACTCTCCCGCCCGTCTTAAGCAGTTTCTTACGAGGATTAGAAAGTTTGTCAATTCTGCGTTGCAGGGTTGAATTCGCAGATCACGAGATCAGCACAGATAAAGCCATTAACCTGCCGAAAGCGACTAATCATGGGAATCAGTTTTGGAACATCAGGCTGGAGAGCCATCATTGCCGATGAATTCACCTATGCCAATGTGCGGCTGGTGACGCGCGCGATTGCTGATGTGCTGGCATCCGAAGCGGCGGGCGGCGGGATGATTACCGGTTATGACACGCGCTTCCTGAGCGAGCATTTTGCCGCCGAATGTGCCGCCGAAATGTCGCGACAGGGCTTTGAGTCTTATCTGACGACGCGCGACACGCCGACGCCGGTCATTTCTTATGCGATCAGGTCGCTGAAGGCGCGGGGCGGCATCAATTTCACCGCGAGCCACAATCCGCCGCAGTACAACGGGATGAAGTTTTCGACGGCGGACGGCGCGCCGGCACTGCCGGAAGTCACAAAGAAGATTGAGCAGCGGATTGCCGAATTACAGTCCGGCGCTGCATCGCTGACCGCTGGCACCGGAGATTCAAAAACGGTTCCGCTTGACCCGCGTGAAGATTACCTGAATGACCTGGCCGGAAAGATCAGTTTTGACCGCATTGCGGCGGCGAAGCTGAAGCTGGCTTACGATCCGCTGTGGGGCACCGGGCGGGGTTATCTCGATGAAGTTCTGCGGCGGCACGGCTGCGAGGTCGAGACGGTTCACGATTACCGTGATGTGCTCTTTGGCGGCCACAGCCCTGAGCCTTCAGAGAAAAACCTGAGTGAAATGCGGGCGCTGGTGCTGGAAAAGAAGCTGGCGCTGGGCGTTTCGACTGACGGCGATGCTGACCGCTTCGGTTTCATTGATCGGGACGGCACGTTTATGTCGGCCAATCACATTCTGGCGCTGCTGGTTGATTACATCTGCGAAACCAGGCCTGACTGGACGGGCGGTGTGGCGCGCAGCGTGGCGACTTCGCACCTGATTGATCGTGTGGCAAAACGGCATGGCCGCCAGGTTTATGAGACGCCGGTCGGATTCAAGTTCATCGGTGAACTGGTCAACGAGGACAAGATCATTCTCGGCGGCGAAGAGAGCGCCGGACTGACGATCAAGGGGCATTTCCCTGAAAAGGACGGCATCATCGCCTGTCTGCTCGTGACCGAAATGGTGGCCGCGCGCGGCGTGAGCCTGGGCGACATGCTTGCGGAACTTTTCAAAAAGGATGGCGAACTTTACAGCGAGCGCGTCGGCATTAAGCTGACGCCTGAAGTCAAAGCCCGGTTGCAGGAACGGCTTGCCGCCGAAGCGCCGCAGCAGATCGGCGCGCGCCGCGTGGTTGAAGTCAATCGCACCGACGGCGTGAAATATATTTTCGATGACGGATCGTGGATGTTACTGAGGATGTCCGGCACTGAACCGGTGGTTCGGTGCTATGCAGAAACGAACTCAAGGAAAGATATGGAGGTGTTGCTTGAAACAGGTCGTCAATTCGTACTCAGCTAAAATCGCTTATGGTCAGGTGGCAGTCCGCGAAACTTCGCGTTCGTGGCTTCAGGCGCTGCGGCTGCCGAACTGGGTCTGGCTGATGATGATCTTTATGGCGGGTTCGGCGCTGGCGCTCACGACCATTGCCCGTGAACGCACGCAACTGCGCACGGCCCAGGCCGCGCAGGCGCAGACGAAACAGGCGCTCGTGCAGACTCAGGAAAAAAACAAACAGATCAAAGCGAAAACCGACCGCGTCAGAAGCAGCCAGCGTGCGCTTGAGAACGCGGCCCAGGATCAGTTGAATTATGTGCGGCCCGGCGAAATCGTGGTCGCCATACGTTGAAGCAGCGGTTGTTCTGGCGATTGCGCCCGCGCCCGCCAGACTGAAAGGGTTGCCCCCCGCACAGCCATTGCCTTTGACGACAAAACCTCACCAGGCTTTCCCTCAGAACGGATCATCCTGGTCAACTTCAAACCCGGTTCTGCCGGATCCCAGGCCGAGATAATCGCTCAGCCGCATTCCGGTACGCGCTTCAAACCGCTCGACGAGTGACTGAGCCTGTCCGGTTGGTTCATCGAGCAGGACTCGCTCAACTCGTCGCAGCGGAAAAAAGGCGCTCGCCGGATAAATCCCTTCCTCGCCGCGCGCCAGCATCCGCAGCAGTTCGTCATAACTGTTCAGATCAACGCCGCGCATAAAAACTCCGGCGGCATTGATCTCATCAATCACACCCCAGAACTTCTCCTTCGGCTCCTGCAGGCTGACGATGACGCTGGCTCCTGGTTCGATCTTCATTTCAGGGAAGATGGGATTTTTATTTATCTGCCCGGTCCGGCGAAAAGTAATCAGTAGTCAGCGGCCCGCTCTGTCCTGACTACTGACCACTGACACTGTTCACTTCACCTTGAAATTCGCAGTGGCTGAAGTATTTTCCCATTCCAGTTTCAGCACCCCACCGCCGTCCGCCTTGTCCAGCGAGATCGTAAACTGTTCGACCGGCGCAGAGAGTTGTTTGACCTGCATGTCAATCCGGGCCAGATCCTGACTCTGATTGTATTCTGTGCCCCACTGACCGGTCTGCTTGTTGATAATCAGTTTCCAGCCGTTTGCCGAGGGCAGCGTATAGAGCGTGTATGTGCCCTTCGGCACGGTGACGTTTCCGAACATCAGATCGGCCTCGGTTGCCAGGCTCGTCGCGGAGTTGGCTCCCGTGCGCCAGACTTTGCCGTAAGGCACCAGTTCGCCCATGATTTTGCGCCCGCGCATTGACGGGCGGCTGTATTCGATTTTGATCTTTTTGCCGTTGATCTCGATTTCAGCAGTTCCCGGAGGGCTGGCCACTTGTCGCTGCTCGCCGGCGCGCGCCGTTGAATCAGTTGGCGACGCAGGCGGGTTCGCGCCTGAGCCTGAGGCGGCTTTGCTGCACGCGACGGCGGAAAACGCGAGCAGCAGCGAAAAGGCAAAAGTCTTCAGGTAACGATGCGTAGTCATGACAGTGTCTCCTTTTGAAGTGGGTTTACTGACGCCTGATGCGTGGAAGGTTGTATCACAGAGCAGTGGCTGCGAAAAAGCCGTCAGCCCGCTTCCCGCGGGAACCATCCTTTGCTCACACCGCTTGCGGCTCGTTACAATGTGGCCATGGCAACCAAAGCATCACGCACCGTTTACGTCTGTCAGAAATGCGGCAGTCAGTCGCGCAAGTGGCTGGGCAAATGTCCCGATTGCGGCGACTGGAATTCGTATGTCGAGGAGCGCGAACGCCTGATGCCGAAAGCGCAGGGCGGCGGACTGTCGCGCGGCGGACTGCGGCTGAATGAAAGCCGTCCGGTGTCGTTTGCCGAAATCGAAACGCAGCGCGATGTGCGGGACGTGACCGGGATTGAAGAATTTGATCGCGTGCTGGGTGGCGGCATCGTGCCGGGTTCGCTCGTGCTGATCGGCGGAGAGCCTGGCATCGGTAAATCGACATTGATGGCAATGGTCGCGGATAAAATCAGCGGGCTTTACGGCAACGTGCTGTATGTTTCCGGCGAAGAGAGCGAGCGGCAGATCAAGCTGCGCGGCGAACGGCTCGGCATCAATCCGCAGGGCCTGTTTCTGCTCGCTGAAACGAACCTCGAACGCATCTTTGATGAAATCAACCGGCTGCAGCCGCGCGCGATCATCATTGATTCGGTGCAGACGGTCTATTCCGAAAAGATCGAAAGCGCGCCCGGCTCGGTGTCGCAGGTGCGCGAGGCCGCCGGGCAGTTTCTGCTGCTGGCCAAAAATCTGACCGTCCCGGTTTTTCTGATCGGCCACGTCACCAAGGAAGGCATGCTCGCCGGGCCGAAGACGCTCGAACACATTGTGGACACGGTGCTCTATTTTGAAGGCGAGCGGCATCACAACCACCGCATCATTCGCGCCGCCAAGAACCGCTTCGGCGCGGCGAATGAACTCGGCGTCTTTGAAATGACCGGGCACGGGCTGGTTGGCGTGCCCAACCCGTCGGAGGTTTTTCTGAGCGAACGCCCCATCGGCGTTTCCGGTTCGGCGGTGGTGGCCGCGATGGAAGGCACGCGCCCGATGCTCGTTGAAATTCAGGCGCTGGTGAGTTCGTCGAAATTCGGCACCGGACGCCGGACGACGCAGGGCGTGGAAATCAATCGGGTCGCGCTGCTTGTGGCGATGCTTGAAAAGCGTGTCGGCTTTCACCTGTCGGGCGACGATATTTTTGTCAACCTCGTTGGCGGCATCACGCTTGACGAACCGGCGGCAGACCTGGGCATTGTGGCGGCGATTGCTTCGAGCTTTCGCAACATTCCGATTCACGAACAGACCATCGTTTTTGGCGAAGTCGGGCTGGCCGGTGAGGTGCGCGCGAGCAGCCAGGCCGGGATCAGGCTGCGCGAAATCGCGCATATGGGCTTCCGGCGGGTGATTATGCCGCAGAATAATCTGAGCGGCATTGACGCCGATGATCGCCTTGAAATTATTGGCGTTCGATCAGTCGTGGATGCGCTTGAGGCGCTCTTCTGACCGATGCTGCGATGTCGCCGATGAGCAGGAATCCGAAAAATCTGCTGATGCCCGCTGCCTGACGCAGGAATCATTCCCCATTCTGTAGCCGCGTGATACAATCCCCGCCGTCCCTGAAAAATCATTTATAAATCGATTGAAAGGTTTTCGGCGGGCTTTGCCGGTGAATATCCTCAACCCCGAATTATAACTGGTCATATTTACATGCCGAGGTCTTATGGGAGCAAATCTGATTCTGATCCGCGTGGTGTTCACGCTGATGCTGGTGCTGGCGGGCTTTTTGATCAAGCCAATTCCGGCCTTTCTGGGACTGCCATCAGCCGCAGTCTCCGCAGTGACGGCGCTCATCATTGCGCTGGGCATCATCTTTTTTGAACTGCGCATCCGCGAAGCTTCACTGAAAACCCTGATTGGCGCGGCCATCGGTTCGATTATGGGCATTATCGGCGCGGCCCTGATCGGTTTTCTGGTTACCGCGCAGCCGTGGGATACTGCCGTGCAATCTTTCATCACCGTCACGATTATGGTCTTTATGGCCTATGTCGGCCTGCTGGTCGGCGCGGCCAAGGGCGATCATCTGGACCTGTCGGTGCTCGGCGGCATTCTCAAGGATCGCGGCTCGAAACAGCAGTTCAAGATTCTCGATACGAGCGTCATCATTGACGGGCGCGTCGCCGACATTGCCGAAACCGGATTCCTCGGCGGCACGATTGTGGTGCCGCAATTCGTCCTGCGCGAATTGCAGCAGATCGCCGATTCGTCCGATTCGGCCAAACGCAATCGCGGGCGGCGCGGCCTGGATATTCTGCAACGGGTGCAGAAAATCAACGGCCTCGAGGTGCAGATTACTGAAACCGACTTTCCGAACGTCCGCGAAGTTGATCTGAAACTGATCGAACTCGGCAAACAGTTGCAGGCGCCGATTGTCACCAACGATTTCAATCTCAACAAAGTCGCGCACCTGCGCGGCGTCGAAGTGCTCAACATCAACGAACTCGCCAATGCCCTGAAACCCGTCGTCCTGCCCGGCGAAGTGATGCGCGTCTTCATTCTCAAGGAAGGCAAGGAATACAACCAGGGTGTCGCTTACCTGGATGACGGCACGATGGTCGTGGTGGACAACGCGCGCCGCCTGATCGGCAAGAACGTGGATATGATCGTGACGAGCGTCTTGCAGACCACAGCGGGCAAGATGATCTTCGGGCGCGCTGACGAAAATCAGAAAGCCGAACAGCCGCAGTCACGCGACAATCGCGGCGATCAGCGCGAACACCGCGATTACCGTCCGCCGCGCCCGTCACCCTCTGCGATTGAATCCTGACAGAGAAATCAGAAGGCAAAAGGCAAAAGGCAAAAATCAAAAATGGAAAAAGCAAAAAGCGTCCGTCCTGACCTTTTGCCTTTTGATTTTTGCCTTTTGATTTTTCATGAACCTCGCCATCATTCCCGCCGCCGGCAGCGGCACACGCCTCGGCGGCCCGATTCCAAAACAGTTCATCGAAATTGCCGGAACGCCGATTCTGGTTCACACGATCCGTCGCTTTGACGAATGCCCTGACATCGGTGCGATTATCGTCGTGCTGCCCGCTGACCGGCTCGTCGAGTTTCGCGCGCGCCATGAACAGGCCAGGCTGACGAAGCCGTTGATTTATGTCAGCGGCGGCGCTGAACGCAGCGATTCGATTCTGAATGCGCTTGATGCCGCCACCGATCTCAATCCTGAAATCGTCGCCGTTCACGATGCCGTGCGCCCCTTCGTCACGCCCGCGCAGATTTCAGCCGTGATCAGCAAAGCCCAGGAAGTCGGGGCCGCCATTCTCGCCCTGCCCGCGACTGACACAATCAAGGAAGTTGAGAACGGAATGATCGCGCGCACGCTCGACCGCCGCCACATTTATCGCGCACAAACGCCGCAGGTCTTCCGTTATGATCTGTTGCGTCGCGCGAATGAAGAAGCCCGCGCCGCCGGATTACCGTCAGCGATGCTGACTGACGACGCGCTGCTGGTCGAACGCCTGGGCCATCCGGTCGCCATTGTCGAAGGTGCCGCCAGCAATATCAAAATCACCACCGCTGAAGATTTGCTGATCGCTGAAAAATTTTTCGAGCAGATGAAAACGCCATGACCGACCATCCGAACAATTCATACGCGGAAGGATCTGCAATCAGTAATCTACAATCTGCAATTCGCGTCGGTCTCGGCAACGACATTCACCGGCTGGTTGCAGGCCGCAAGCTGATTCTGGGCGGAGTCGAAATTCCATTCGACAAAGGACTGTTCGGCCATTCAGACGCTGACAGTCTGAGCCATGCGATCACCGACGCATTGCTCGGCGCGGCGGGTCTGGGCGACATCGGCGCGCACTTTTCAGACAGTGATGCGCGCTGGGCCGGAGCCGACAGCATGGTTTTTCTGCGCGGCGCGTGCGAACTCCTGAACTCAAATGGCTGGCGCATTGCAAACATTGATGCGACGATTATTGCCGAACGTCCGAAGATGGCGCCGCACATTCCGGCGATGAAAGCGAAACTGGCCGCCGCGA
>CAYWDW010000200.1:0-8276 GCA_964457105.1 uncultured Heliobacteriaceae bacterium | reverse complement strand
TTGCGCGGATTGCGCGCCGCTTCGATAAGTTTGTCAACAATCGGTTCCGGCGTCGCCAGGTCGGGGTTGCCCATGCCCAGGTCAATGATGTCTTCGCCGCGTCGGCGCGCCTCCAGCTTCAACTGGTTGACGACGGCGAACACGTAAGGCGGCATTTTTTCGATCAGCGGAAAACGGTAATTCATATGATTGCAGATTGCAGATTGCCGGTTACGGATTTAGATTGTCACAGCAGTCGTTCAATTACTTCCTGCTGCGCCTTCAAACATTATTCTCAAAAGGAGACCGACCGAAGATGAGTTCCGGCCCCGTTACCACATCCGAGTTCAATAACCCGAATCTTGAAATTCTCATTCCCGAAGATGTTTTGCAAGCCCGCATTCGGGAAATCGGGGCTGAGATTGCCCGCGATTATACCGGACGCAAGCCCGAACTGATCTGTATTCTCAAAGGCGCGATGATGTTTATGAGCGATCTGATGCGCGCCATTGACCTTGAACTGACGATTGATTTCATCGCCGTCTCAAGTTACGGCAAGGGGACGCGCTCGACGGGTGAGGCCAAGATCGTCAAGGATCTGGATGGACCGCTGGAAGGCCGTGACATTATTCTGGTCGAAGACATTCTTGATACCGGACTGACGCTCAGCTATCTGGTCAATAACTTTCACTCGCGGGGCGCCACTTCCATCAGCATTGCCACGCTGCTCAACAAACCCTCGCGTCGCAAAATCGAAGTTGAGGTCGCTTACAAGGGGTTCGATATTCCCGACAAGTTCGTCGTCGGTTATGGCCTGGATTACGCCGAGCGTTATCGCAATCTGCCCTACATCGGAGTCGTGCGCAATCCGTGAAGATCAGGCGGGACCGGGAAGAAAAGCGACCAACGACGGCTGATTCCCCTTCTCCTTTTCTCCCCGTCTCCCCCTGCGTCAGTTCGTTTTCGGTGACGGCGTGGGTGAAGCGGCGGATTTGGCCTTCGATGTTTTGACATCAAAGGTAATCACGCCGCTGACCTGGACTGGTTTGCCTTCGAACAGCGCAGGCTGAAAAGTCCACTTGCGCGCCGCAGCCACTGCGAGGCCGCCGATTTCAACGCGCCCGCTGACCTGCCGGGCAAAGATCACCCTGCCGTCCTGGCCGACCAGCACTTCAACCTTGACGAGTCCCGGCACAAGCTGACCAAACAGCGCGCCGCGTCCCGGCCCGACCGACACTGCGCCGCCGGTTGAGGTGACTCCTTTTGAGGCCGGGTCATCAGAATCGCTTTTCCGTGCTGGCGGACGATACGGCGGAATCACGGCAACGGCCCGGTTGATCGGGCGACCGCCCTGAAGTTTGAGCAGCATCGCATCCGTCAGCAGCGCATCTTCATCCGCCTGGCTGGCAAATTCGCCGACCAGCACGGTGGGCGCGCCGAAATTGGCCGAAACCGGACCTTTCGTCTGGCTGGCCGGCTGAACATAACCGAACGCTTTACGCAGGGCCTCCAGCGCCAGTTTGCGTTCTTCAGCGGCCTGCACTTCATCCTCGGCAATCAGCGCAGCTTCGGTCCGCAGCAGGTTTCTGACATTGAGCGCTTCAGCATAATCCGCTTTGACCTCCAGCGCGCGTTTGACCTCCTCAAGTCCCTGGGCGATGTGTTCTCTGGCGCTGGCCAGAGCCTTTTCCTTCAGCTTGTAAGTCACCTGCCCCTGCTTCAGTTCACCGCCCGCGGCGACCAGGTCGTGCACTTCGCGCCAGTGCGTCAGCGCGCTCCAGTAATCGCAGTAAGCTTTGACCGAAGGTTTCTGTTCCGGCAGTTGCGCGCGCCGCTGAAACATCTCGCGCGCTTTGGGCTGCAGATCCAGGCGAAAAGCCGTGATGGCAGCCAGGCCGAGCGCTTCATCGTTCTGCGGTTCCAGCCGGATGGCGGCTTCAAACTTTTGCAGCGCCGGCCTGTATTTTTCGGTCAGGTAAAGTTTTTTGCCCTGAGCAACCAGGTCTTTGGCCGCCGGTGTCGGCTTGTGCTGAGCGGGGGGTTGCGTCGTGGCAGTCGAACCTGCTGACTGTGCGGTTCCGGCGGGCGTTGCCGCGGTCGTCTTTTCCTGCGCCGGAACGCCTGTGACAGTCAGCAGAATCAAAGACAGACCAATGACTGAACAGCCGACCGGAGAGTTCGACAATTGCTTCATAAACCAGCCTCCCGCGATCTGGTAATCTGTGCTGAGCCGGGCGTCCTGCCCTGATCGAAGCAGGACGCCGTCCTCGTTGATGTCAAAGTTGATGTCAAAGAAGCTGACGAATGTTCAGGCGAGCACGCCTGATGGCGGCGGCTGAGTTCAGCAGAATTCCGTCGCATTGAAAAAGTAGCTCAGTTCAATCCGCGCATTCTCAGGCGAATCAGAACCGTGAACGGCGTTCTCGCCAACGCTCGTGCCGAAATCGCCGCGGATCGTGCCTTTCGGCGCTTTGGTCGAATCGGTTGGCCCCATCAGGTCGCGCCACGCCGGCACCGCGTTCTCTTTTTCGAGCGCCAGCACGACGACCGGCCCGCTGATCATAAATTCGACCAGGTCCCCGAAAAACGACCGCTCACGATGCACGGCATAAAAGCCTTCTGCCACAGGCTTCGTCAGGTGCAGCATCTTCAGCGCGCGCACCCTGAATCCGGTGTCAGTCAGGCGCTGAATGATGTTGCCGATGTGGCCCGCGCGCACGGCATCGGGCTTGATGATTGCAAAAGTCATGGTTGGTGTTTCTGCCATAGCTCCTCAGGTAAATATTTGATCTGATCCTTACAGAATTGTCAGTGGCGTTGTCAGGTAGTGCAGGATGATAACACCGATGATTGCGCGATTAGAAGCGCACGGCAGTATCGGCGTTGTTAACAGCCGGTCGCTTTCCGGCTCAGCCCAGCCCGTTGTCAGCAGGCGGAACTGAGCCTGCTTGAACGCTTCAATCGGCGGCACCTGCAAACGCACGGCAATGATCCTGAGCTTTCAGCGCGCATCAAAACCTATGAAACGGCCTTTGGCATGCAACGTGAAATGCCCGAAGTCTTGGACCTGTCGAAAGAGACTGATGCGACGCTGAAGCTCTACGGCCTCGAACGCGGACAGACGCAGGGCTTCGGCTGGCAGTGCCTGGTCGCGCGACGGATGGTCGAACGCGGCGTGCGCTTCATCGAACTGATTGATGTCGGGGCCTCGAAAAACCGGGACGCGCACGGCGATATGAAAACTCACGAACCGCTCGCGCGCAACGTGGATAAAGCCACTGCCGGACTTCTGAAGGATTTGAAATCGCGCGGCCTGCTTGATGACACGCTGGTTGTTTTCACCACTGAATTCGGGCGCTCGCCCACGGCTGAAGGCGATTACGGGCGCGGCCATTTCAACTCGGTCTTTTCATCGTGGCTCGCAGGCGGCGGCATCAAACGCGGCATCGTCTACAGCAAGTCAGATGAATACGGGATGAAAGTCGCCGAGAACGAATGTCACGTGCATGATTTTCACGCGACGATCCTGCACTGCCTGGGCTTCGATCACACGCGCCTGACCTTCCGGCACGGCGGACGCGATTTCAGGCTGACGGATATGCATGGTAATGTGGTGAAGGCGATTCTGGCCTGAAGAAGAGGAAAATTTATGACACAACAACTCCAGACACTTGCAGAAGCTGCGCTGTCGCTGCCCCTGCGCGAAAAGCTCGAACTGCTTCGGATCATCACCAGTAATCTGCAACAAACGCTGCCCCTCAGCGAAGCAACCGAAGAGTTCTGGAACCCGCGATCAATCGAAGAACTGGCCCGGATGCAGGCCGCGCCAGTGGTCACTGACATTCGTGATCTCGTGGCTGACTTCTGGCCAGAAGATGAATCAGCTGATGACTTCAATTATTTTATCGCTGAACAGCGCCGCCTTGATCTGCAACAGGAGCGATCGGACGAACGATGAATACTGTACTGCTGGATACCAACATTGTGTCCTGTCTGTTCAAGGGTGATTCGCGTGCAGATGATTATGCAGGCTTTATCCAGGGAAATCGCCTGGCCGTATCCTTTGCGACAGTAGCTGAGTTGTTCGAGTGGGCGGCGCTTCGGCAATGGGGCCAGTCACGCATTACACGACTTGAACAGACGCTTGCCACTTATCTTGTCATCCCTGTTGATATTGAACTATGCCGAACCTGGGGCAGGCTGCGCGCGCAGCGGCAAGCCGCAGGCAGAATAATTGCGCCCCAGGATGCCTGGATTGCTGCGACCGCTCTGCGACATTCACTCCCCCTGGTGACTCACAATCCGGCGGACTTTCAGCACATTCCCGGCATTGATGTTCGCAGCCAGCTCACTTCGTAAGCAGCGATTCTGCCTGACGCGGTTGCCAGCCTCAGAACTCTCAAAGCGAGAGTCTGGAACCAGCAGAAAAGTTCACTGATTGCGTTCATAGACGGAAATGAAAAATCCTTCCGGCTTCGTCGCTGTCGCCGTGTCCCGTCCGAAAATCACCTTCAAGTGATAATGCTCAGTCATCCACCGCATCAGTTCCTGATTGTAATCACTGCCAAAAGCCCGATCACGAAATTCTGACATGTCAATCTTCGCAATCAGAATCAGCGGCGCTTGCAGATGATTGATGCGCTCAATGGCAGCAGTCTCTTTCGGCCCGGTCAGAAAGCCGGGAGGCACAATCTCCTCGCGCAGCGGGCAGCGGCGTGCGGCCAGAAAGTTGAGGCTCGTGCCTTCGGGCAGCGCCAGCACATAATCATTCGGCGCGGTGTGCTGACGCACATAGCTGATGGCTTCAGCCAGCGGCTGGCCGATTGAGGGCAGCGTCAGAAAGCTGCCGCGCGCTGCGGTTATGCGATATGTATTGCGTTTGTGCAGTCGCAGGATTGAACCGGCTCCGGTGGCGATGATGGCAACAACAATCATGCCCATCGCCGTTCGGCGGGCGATCCCGCGGGCGCGCTCATCACTCAGTAACCACGACGGCGCGGCGCGAAACAGCAGGTAAAGCACAACGACGATGACAGCAGGGATGAAGAATGGCGTGTAAGGCCCGCTCGTCGTCACGTTCAGCAGCACTCGCGCAATGGCGCCGAGACTGAATGCCGTCATCACCAGCAGCGCGGCCATCTGTTGCGGCTGTGCGTGGTCGGCTTCGCGCATTCGCCACCAGCGCGCGGCGCTTGCAACAACGACTGCCAACAGCAACAGCGGCGCAGCAGCGAGCGGGCTTGAATCGCCATTGGCACCGAACAGCCTGACCATTCCGAGCCACAACGCCAGCGCAACGGCCAGCGCCTTCCAGATGCGTGTGGCATCAAGGCCTGCTGCTGCTTTGTTTCGTCCGGTCATCAGCCAGCCCGTCAGCGCGCTGACGGCGCACAACAGCAGAAACGCCCCCGTCGCGGCCAGAATACTGGCGAGCGAACGCGGCCAGTCGGCAAAGCCGCCAATGTTGCGGTTGTAATAAATCAGTTGCGGCGGCAAATTGAAAAAGAACGCATAGTTGTCTTCAATCAGCGTGCGCCACTCGACGCGCCTCAGAATCAGCGCATACGCCCCGCCGCCAACTAAAACGACCGGCGCAATGGCAGCCAGCGCACCCCACCACTGAATCTTTTTTTCAGCGAGCGAAACCATCAGCCACGACGCAGCGACAGCAATCGCGGCAGGCAGAAACAGATCCAGTTTGCAGGCGAAGGCCAGGCTCGCCGCCATGCCTGCCAGCAGCATCCAGCCTGAACGATGACCGCGCAGATAACGCAGCGCCGCCCACAGCGCCAGCAGCGCAAAGACCAGCCCGTAGAGCGCCGCATAAGCGTAAGGCGAAATGTAATTCGCCGTCGCCTTGAAAGCGCACAGCACAATCACCAGACCGGCGGCCAGCGCGGCCTCGCGTTCATTCATCAGCTCCCGCGCCAGCAGGTAAATCAGCAGCACAATGATCGCGGCACACACGCCGCCGCTCAGATGCAGCACATTGAGATGAATGCCAAACAGGCGATAAAGAGAAGCGTTGAAATAAGGCGCGAACGGGCCGTAAAGAAACTGCACATCGGTATACAACTGCTCACCGGCCAGCAACCGCGCCGGCAGATTCATTTCGCGCCCGTGATCAATGATCGGCTGCGTCCAGCGCTGCCACGTGCCGGTCAGCATGACGGCAAACAGCGCCGCGAGAGTCAGCAAAGACAGCGCATCACGACGTGTGACGAAAGTTGATTGTTCACTGGTAAACGATTCGGGCGGGGCTGGATCGCGCATTGGTGCTTACTTTCCAGGCAGCGGCGACCGCAGTTCCGCTTTCAGCAGGCGGCCCCATTTCGCATCGAACGGATGCACCTGGCTGACCTGCTGACCATCGCGGTAAACCGGGCGGCCTTCGTTGGCCCACTGAAAGATTGAACCTTCAAGGTTGCTGACATTCGCGTAACCGCGCGCCTTCAGCTTTTGCGC
Source organism: uncultured Heliobacteriaceae bacterium (assembly GCA_964457105.1). Lineage (GTDB taxonomy): Bacteria > Acidobacteriota > Blastocatellia > RBC074 > RBC074 > DASRDU01. The sequence goes on along the minus strand of CAYWDW010000200.1, from coordinate 1,832 downwards.
AAGGGCCGAAGATCGCCAGCCGACCGAGCAATACGCAACAATCCGGCGGCTCTGAGCTGTGCCACGCAGTTCTTCCAGCGCCTGCGCTTCATCCGCCGCCGGTCGCGCATTCGGCAGATGACTGACTTCAAATTCGTCGGGGCTGCGCGCATCCAGCAGGATCGGGCGTTCAGCTTCAGGTGCCGCGAGCCACTCGCTGAGTTGCACGGTCGAAACCTGCGTCACATCAGGGAACCGCTCACGCACGGTCTGTTTGATCTGTGCCAGGTCAGGCGACTCAGTGCGACCGGCGCACGCCGACAGCAGCAGCGTCGAACAAATAAGGATGAATCTGCATTTCTTCATGATTTCTCTCCGGTGCAGCCTGCACGATGACGCAGTATAATTGCCCGGCCAGAGCCATCGCAATTTGAGCTGAATGCCAGATCACAACCCAGGAGACTTTCTGATGAAATCATTACGCCAGTTCTGCCCCGTCGTTTTGCTGTCCGTGCTTGCGCTTGCGGCCTGCGGCCCGCAGGGCACCGAAGCACAGAAAAAGGAGGAAACAAAGATGTCTGCGGAGTCGTCACTGGAAGCAAAGATTCGGCGTTTTGCGCCGACTGAAATCACCGCCGATGTGTCACACCTGTCAGCAGGCGACCGCCAGGCGCTCGACAAAATCATCGAAGCCGCAAAGCTGCTCGACCCACTTTTCCGCCGTCAGGTCTGGAGCGGCAACGATGCGCTTTTGAAAAAACTCGAAGCCGACACTTCGCCCGCAGGCCAGGCCCGGCTGCATTACTTTCTGATCAACGTCGGCCCCTGGTCGCGCCTGGATAAAAACGAACCGTTCATCGCAGGCGTCCCGGCAAAACCGCACGGCGCGAATTATTACCCCGAAGACATGACCAAAGCGGAATTTGAAGCGTGGGCGAAAACGCTGCCCGAAGCCGAACAGAAACGCGCCACCGGATTTTTCTCGGTCATTCGCCGCGATGAAAATAAAAAGCTCAGACTGGTCCCTTACAGCCAGGAGTACCGCGAGTTTCTGGAACCGGCGGCAAAACTGTTGCGCGAAGCCGCCGCGCTGACGACCAACCCTTCGCTCAAAAACTTTCTGACGAAACGCGCCGACGCTTTCAAGTCCGATGATTATTACGCCAGCGATGTCGCATGGATGGAGCTTGACGCGCCGATTGATGTGACCTTCGGGCCGTATGAAACTTACGAGGATGAACTGTTCGGTTACAAAGCCGCGTTTGAAGCCTACGTCACGCTGCGCGATGAAGCCGAATCAGCGAAGCTGAAAAAATTCAGCGGCTGGTTGCAGGAACTCGAAAACAATCTGCCCTTCGATCCGAAATATCGCAATCCGAAACTCGGCGCGGCCTCGCCGATTCGCGTCGTTGACGTGGTGTTCAATTCAGGCGAAGGCAATCGCGGCGTGCAGACGGCGGCCTTCAATCTGCCAAATGATGAGCGCGTCGTGAAAGAAAAAGGCTCGAAGCGCGTGATGCTCAAAAACGTGCAGGAAGCGAAATTCAAACAGACGCTGATTCCGATTTCAAAAGTCGTGCTCGAACCGGCACAGCAGGCCGACGTTGATTTCGATTCGTTCTTCACGCACATCCTCGCGCACGAACTGATGCACGGCCTCGGCCCGCAGGTGATCAAAGCGGCAGGCCGGGAAACATCCGTGCGGCAGCAGCTCAAGGACAAGTATTCCGCCATCGAAGAAGCCAAAGCCGACATCACGGGCCTGTGGGCGCTGCAATACCTGATGGACCAGGGGCTGATGGACCAGAAGCTGGAACGCACGATGTACACCACCTTCCTGGCCAGCATGTTCC
>CAYWDW010000199.1:0-8333 GCA_964457105.1 uncultured Heliobacteriaceae bacterium | reverse complement strand
TTCTTCATTGCTTTCGCCGCCGTTCGGTTGTCTGGCGTGTCGCGCTTTGAGGCGCGCAAGGTCGGCTTCAATGATGGCGCGCTGCATTTCGTAATCCTGCATTTTTCCGAGGACATCCTGCAACTGCCGCAGCAGATTGAGCAGCAGCGCCAGCCGGTCAGGATAAAGCTCGCGCAGTGATTCCGCGCTGTAGCGCAGCCGTTTGCCCGAAATGCGCAGCGCGTGCAATCGTCCGGCATCCGGCGTCACGTCCGCCTCAGGCCAGCGCGAGAAAAATTCACGCAGCCGCGTCTGCATAATCCGCACCGCCGCTTCAGTGCTGTCATCATCTGCCGAAATCTTCCTGACCTTGAAAGCCTTCGCCATCATCGCCCCTGCCCGTTCAGATTCAATCTGCGCCCTGGCCCTGCGCTGTCAGCAGCGGAAACTGCCGCTTGAAAGTGGCGTATTCATCACCCTGCAAATACGCGAGCAGTTTGCGCCGCCGCCGCTGTCGCTGCGCCCGCAATCGCCTGCTCAGACCGCTGACATACCTGTGCTGCTCCGGCGAGAGTTTATGCTGCTGCTTCAGTGCCTCCAGCATGACATCCAGATCGCGCACGGCGCCGAGAAGATCTGCCATCTGACCAAGCCGCGAGCGCAGGTCACGCCGTTTCTCAGCCTCAAAGCAGGCGGCGAAATTGCTGAGCGCCACGCGCAGGCGACGAGTGGCCACGCGCATATCGTGGACGGCTTCAGCGTCACCGGCGGTCACCCTTTCTTCCTGCGAAACGATGTTTTCGTAAAACTGCTCGCAGACACTGCGGGCCAGTGCGGCAAGGTTGTCAGCCTGAGATGAATTGTGGCTCTGCGATGTCATGTCCCCGAAGTATCAAGCGTGCTTCGGCGATTCTAAGGGGTGTTGATTGAGAGCCTCAAGACCGAGCAGCGAAGGAGAGAGATTGGAGGAAAAGAAAATGTCTGGACAGAAAAAAGATCTTGGAAGAAAAATCACATTCCGCGTTTTCTTCAAGTGCCAGCAGGGTCTGCTGGTGTCGAGCAAGTGGGCGGAGGTGATGCCGGTTATCCCCGCTAAGGCTTCTCGATTCGTTCTTTGGCGTGGAGGGACTGGTTGTACCCAGTGAGCAGCCTGATCCCTCCCTTCCTCATTCTTATTTATTCCAGTTCCACTTACCTTCCGGCTTCTACCGACCGAGCGTTACCCCAAATGAAAAAAGATGAACGTCATCAGCGGTCGCCCCGTTGACTACTGATGACGTTCATCCTGACCAATGAAACTACTACCGAAAAAGCAGGCGCAGCTTACAGGTCAAATTGCGTTAAAGCAAGTTCAAAATTTTCAGCCATACTCTAAACCATTCGATTGATGGCAGTTTTAGTCAGAATCAATGCCCTCTCTTGTTTAACGGTGCCTCATCCCGTCCTGCCAGGATTCCGATAAGTGCCAGCATGTCACCAGGTTGGATGATTCGGTCAGACTGATCTCTGCTGAATCTCCTCGTCCCATCCAGGTCAATCTGACTGGCGGGTCAACGATTTCTCTGACAAATCTTCATTCGTTTCCCGCCGGATTTATCATTTCAGCGTTCCCCTGCGTATAATTCACGCGGAGATAATCAGCCATGCGCACAGACCTTACCGACTGGATTGCCCTCAATATGGTTCGCCGCATCGGGCCGCGAACGGCCAACCTGCTGCTTGATCAGTTTGGTTCTCCGTCCGGAGTTTTTACGGCTTCAAGACACGATCTCGTTGGCGCCGGATCGAAGCCGGACACGATCAGCGAACTGCACGAATCCGGCATTCTGGACAAAGCGGGCGCTGAGATTGAACGGCTGGAACAAATGGGTGCGCGCGTCATCACGATTGATGATGAAGATTACCCGCCCCTGCTGCGCGAAATCTATGACCCGCCGATTGCGCTTTACGTGCGCGGCGATCTGCAGCGAGCGTGTGAACGTCCCTGCCTGGCGGTAGTCGGTTCGCGGCGCTGCTCGACTTATGGCATCAATGCGTCACAAAGCCTGGCGCGCGCGCTGGCAGAGCAGGGGCTGACCATTGTTTCCGGTCTGGCACGCGGGATTGATGCCGCTGCACATCGTGGCGCGCTTGAGGCGCAGGGAACGACCGTCGGGGTGATCGGAACCGGGCTTGACGTGTTTTATCCGAAGGAACACGCAAAACTGACTGAAGAGATCGTAGCCAGCGGCGCAGTAATGACGGAATTTCCGCTGGGAACGCCGCCGCTGTCGCAGAACTTTCCTTATCGCAATCGCATCCTCAGCGGCCTGTGTTTCGGCGTGCTGATTGTTGAGGCGGCTGAACACAGCGGCTCACTGATTACGGCGCGGATGGCTTACGAACAGGGGCGTGAGGTTTTTGCCGTTCCCGGCAACATCACCTCGCAGACTTCATTCGGCCCCAATTTTCTGATCAAGGATGGCGCAAAACTGGTGCAGCACTGGCGCGACGTGATTGAAGAGTTGCCGCGCGAGTGGAAAGCGCAGATAGCTGTTCAGGACAGTCCGGCAAAAAGCAGTCAGCCGCAGGAGTTGCAACCTGCCTTTGAGGCGGTCGCGCTGACCGGGCCGGAACAGAAAGTGCTGGAGCTGCTTTCTTTCGATGTTGCCTCACACATTGATCAACTGCTGATGACGAGCGGGCTTAATTCCTCTGACCTGATGAATGCGTTGCTTGGGCTGGAAATGAAAGATAGAATCAGACAGCTTCCGGGCAAGAGCTTCGTCAAACGGTTGTGAGCCGCACTCCCTCCTGCCCCGATGCCGGTTGTAATCCCTGATGCAAGAGATCGGTAAAGATGTTCGAGTGGCTCAAGCAGTGGTTTCTCGGTATTACGAGCCAGGTATTATTGATGCCTGTTTATCTGGCTGCTCCGATGATGATTGTGATTGGGGCGCTGGATTCCTCATTGCTTTCGCTGCCTGAGGTCAACGACTACATTACGATTTATCGGGTGGCGCACGATCCGGGTGAGGTGTGGTACTTTCCGCTGTTTCCGGCCTTCGGGTCGGTCATCGGGTGTCTGGTGCTTTACAGCATTGCCCGGCGCGGCGAAGAGTTCATCAAACGCCGCTTTCATCCGGCGCACCTTGACCGGGTGCAGGAGTTATACCGCCGCTGGGGGCTGCTGGTGCTGGTGATTCCGGCGCTGCTGCCGCCACCGATGCCCTTCAAGATCTTCGTCGTCGCTGCCGGAGCCATGGATTACCCGCGCGGCAGGTTTGCGCTGATCGTCATGATTGCGCGAACCGTCAGGTATTATTTCTGGGGCATTGCCGCATATATCTGGCGTGAGGAAGTCCTCAAGGCGCTCAAATTTCTGGAAGAGAATTTCTTTACCGTGCTGGGCATTCTGCTCGGCCTGGTTGTGCTGTTCTTTCTGATTCGCTGGGCGGTTCTGGCGCTCAGACCGCGCCCCGCAAAACCCGGCAGCACCGAGGCTTCTTATACTGACTGAAGAGAATCGAAATTACCTTTACTCTGGAGAACCCGTTTATCAATGAAAGGCTTTTTCCTCAGAATCAAAGACTGGCTGATTGGTTTTGGCGCATTCGGAGTTTTCGGCATTGCGCTGCTTGATGCGGCGCTGATTCCGCTGCCGGGCGGGCCGGATGCCGTCGTGATGACGCTCTCGCATCTCAATCACGCAATGATGCCGGTCTATGTGCTGGCGGCGGTGCTGGGTTCGACCATCGGGTGTCTGGTGCCTTACTGGATCGGGCGCGCCAGCGGCGAAGCGGCGCTGCGCCAATTCAGTCCCGACAAACGTGCGCGCGCGACCAGGCTGATTGATCGCTATGATGTCTGGGCGCTGCTGATCGGCGCAGTGCTGCCGCCGCCTTTTCCCTTCAAGGTGTTGCTGATCTCAGCCGGTGTCTTTCGGATGAAAGTCTGGCGTTTCCTGGCGGCGCTGGCCATCGGACGCAGCCTCAGATTCGTGCTGGAAGGCGTGCTGGCCGTTCGCTATGGCGAGCAGGCAATGGATGTCTTCAAACACCATTACCCGAAAATCGGACTGGGCCTTGCCGCAGCGATGATCGTGGCTCTGGTCATCAACACACTGATCAGGCGCAGGCAGAAGGAAGAAGAAATTTCCGACGGCGATCTGGGAATCGCCGGTTAGCTTCATCATCAGACATAGCCGTTTTCCCGAAACCAGCACACGGCTTTTTCCAGCGCGCCTTCAATCGGGCTTTGCGGCAGGCCGAGTTCGCGCACGGCTTTGGTCGCATCGTAATACATCGCGTGACGCGACATCTGCACTGAATAAACCGACACCTGCGGCGTTTTCCCGAACCACCGGGCCAGAATCATCTCATCCACAAAAGCCGCTGTCAGCGGCAGCAGATGCGGCACGGCAAAGCGCGGCGCGGGCTGCCCCGTGAGGTCAGAAAGCATGTCGAGCATGGTCTTCAGCGTCAGGTTGCGATGGCCCAGAATGTAGCGTTCGCCGGTGCGCCCCCGTCGCCACGCCAGCAGATGACCGCGCGCGACATCGGCCACATCAATCAGGTTCAGACCGGTGTGTACGAAGGCCGGCATGCGATGCTGCAAAAACCGCAGGATGATTTCGCCGGTCGGAGTTGGCTTGAGGTCATACGGGCCAATCGGAGTTGACGGATTGACAATGACCACATCAAGGCCTTCCCTGATCGCATCGCGCGCCGCCGCTTCGGCCAGGAATTTCGATTTCTTGTAATCGCTGACAAGCTCCGCGCAGGTGGTGGTCATTGCTTCGGTGCCAGGGATTCCGGCGGGCGGAACGCCAATCGCAGCCACCGAACTGGTGTGAATGAAGCGACTGACACGGGCCGTGCGCGCCGCGCGCAACAGATTCTTTGTCCCCTCGACGTTGACCTGGTAAATCGAAGCGCGATCACGCGCCCACAAAGAGTAATGGGCTGCGACATGGAACACCACCTCGCAGCCCTCGATTTGTGCGGCCAGCTGTGACACGTCGTCCAGCGAGCCTTCCACGATTTCAACCGGCAGGTTCGCCACATTGCGCAGGTCGCTGCCAGTTCTTACCAGTGCCCTGACCTGACAGCCATCTGTCAGTAACTCCCGCACCAGATTACCACCCAGGAATCCTGTCGCCCCTGTGACAAATGCGCGCATAAACTGAGCCATCAGCCACAATTCAGGACCAGGGAAACCGCTGTCGCCCGCCGACCGATTGCCTGTGACTGGCGGTTGTCTTCAGATGCCCATGACCTGAACGTGAATCTTGCGATTATTGGGGCCATCAAACTCGGCCAGGACAATATTCTGCCAGGTGCCGAGTTTCAGCCTGCCATCAACCACAGGCACCGAAACATTGAGGCCGGTAATGATCGCGCGCAGATGTGAATCAGCATTCTTGCGGTCACAATCCGACAACAGCGGATCATTGTGTTTGTAATAAACAGAGCGCGGCACCACCTGCTCAAACAGCGACGCCATATCCTGCAGCAGGGCGCCCTGCGTTTCGTTCATCAGAACGCCACAAGTGGTGTGGAGCGAGGAAACCTGAACAAAGCCATCCCGAACCCCGGCCTGCTCAATGAAAGCAGCGATGTCCTTCGTAATACTCTGCAGTTCAAGCCGCTCGTTCGTGCGAAGGATGAGCGTGGTCGAGGAAACCTTGTAATTACCCGCTCTGGTGTTGATCTGGAGTGGCTCTTTCTCTAAAGAGAATGCCGTGTCACTCATTTGCTGTTCTCCTTGATATTGATTTACTTTCGTCTTTGGAGAGTATCCGGCATCACACCGTTGATTTCTCAGTGGCGGCAGGCGTCGAGCGACGGGGCCGCACTTTGTCAAAACTGCTCTCGGAATAACCACTGATGTTAAAAATTCAATGCGACACTCTAGCGAGCCGCTCGTTGCTTGTCAACCGTCTGAGTCTGTTGACCCTGGCCATTCCAAAGCGCCGTCCTGGTCAAGCCAGAACCTCAGGAATAGCCCCGGCTGTCTGCTTCAGCGCGGCCATCACCCGCCGCAGATTAAGCAGGAACCGCAGCGCCGCAACCGGCCTGGCCAGCATCGCCAGGGCAACTCTGCCGCCGGACATTTGCCCGTCACAATCAAGCGCCCGGTTGAAATCAGGCAGATCGTGACCAGCGGCATCACTGACAACCCGCACAGCCGCGCCAGGCACCTTGAAACGCGCGCAGACCTCCAGCACCTGATAAGTTTCCATGTCAACCACCGCCGCGCCGTAATGTTTATTCAACGCCCGCTTGTCAGCCGCATTGACCACTATGCGATTGAAACTCAGCCCGTTAACCTGTCGGCACCGAATGTTGCGGCTTCGCAGTCCGGCACACAGGCGGGCCACAGGTTCAGGATCACATCTGATCCTGGCGATTTCTTCACCGGCGAATTGCTCCCCTCCGGCAGATGATCCGGCAGCAAGCCTTTCGGCAGGATCCTCAATTCGGAGGCACGACTCATAGACCACTACCTCGCCCGTTCTGAGTTGGGCATCCAGCCCGCCAGCCAGCCCGATAACCAGCACTGCCGCATATCTGTTGTCGGCCAGGTGAGCAATCAGCTTGTCCGCAAAACCGGGCGCGCCAATTTCAGAGATCAGCACCGTAACTTCCTGACTTCCCGCTTTGCCCCGGCATAATTTCAGTCCCTGACGATGCAGGATCACGGCGTCTTTCAGCAACCCGGCAACGGCTTTGAATTCAACTGCCGCCGCCGTCACCAGGCACAGCGCGGCAGGCCGGGGCGGCGACGCGGCATCGAAGCTCACGGCATCAGTGACGGGATTTTCCAGAGAACTCATCATGTCATTCTGCCCCCTGCCGAAAGCCCGCGCTGCGTGACCCATTCGAGCAGCCTGCCGCCAGTCACGGCGCATTGCGGGGTCAGATCGTCAAGCCGCGCGCAGCCGCACAGCATCAGCGCCACGCGCAACTCGGCGCAGAAGGATTTGAGAAAAGCTTCGGCCCCTTCGACTCCGGCCTCAACCCACGCGCGCATCACCGGCAGGGCCACGCCCACCAGTCGCGCTCCGAGCGCCATCGCCTTCGCCGCCTGCACGCCGTTTCTGATGCCGCCCGAAGCGATCAGCTTCAATTTGAGGTCGCGCAGTTCGCAAACGCTGGCTGCCGTCGGAATGCCCCAGTCCCAGAAAGCTTCGCCCAGATGCTGCAAGGCGCGATTGCGCAGCGTCTCAACGCCCACCCAGGACGTGCCGCCCGCGCCTGACACGTCAACCCATTCCACGCCCGCTTCAACCAGGCGCACGCCCGTTTCGCGCGCAAAGCCGCAGCCGGTTTCCTTGACCATCACCCGCGATGCATCCAGCACGGCAATAGCCCGCGCAATGGCCGACAGCGAGCCGCGAAAGTCGTGATCGCCCTGCTCCTGAATAATCTCCATTGCCGTGTTGAGGTGCAGGCACAAGGCATCGGCTCCGATGTCGTGCATCAGGCTTCTGAGTTCGCGGTTGTTGAGTTCACGCGCCTGGGCAATGCCAATGTTGCCAAGCAGCAGCACATCGGGCGCGACATCGCGGACCTGAAATGTTTCGCGGATTTCAGGCCGCCGCAGCATGACGCGCTGCGACCCGACGCCGAACCCAATGCCCAGCCGTTCGGCCAGCACCGCCATTTCCCGATTGAAGCGGCCCGTTTCGGCAGTGCCGCCTGACATCCCGGTAATGATGACCGGATAAGCAAGCCGTTTGCCCAGCACCCGCACGCTCAGATCAATCTCTGACAGCGCGGTTTCAGTCAGCGGCTGATGCACCAGCTCGACATCTTCAAACAGGGTCGTTTTCTGCCTGAATTCGACGTGCTGACGCGCGCACAGCTCAAAGTGGCTGCGCTTGCGCTCGGCAATGGCGTCCACTGACTCTGAAGCAGATTCAGATACCAAACTCATTGAGCCTGAATGCCTCCGGACGATGGGGATCGGGGAGTGTTCGGGTAGCGACCAGCAGGTTCTCCGGCTTACCGCATTGCGGAGAGGGTAAGCCAGAGTCTATTATGCTTCCCGTTTGACAGCAAGACCGACTATAGCAAGACCGACTTCGGCCCGCGCAAGCCGTCAATTGTGTGGTTGAGTCCCGCATTCTTCAATTTTGCATGAGCCATCGTCTGCCCGTTATTCTGCTGCTGGCCTTCACCGCCATCATCTTCATCAGCACTTCCTTTCAGCCGTCCCTGCTTGATGATGCCGATTCAACTCACGCTGAAGCGGCCAAAGAGATGATTGAACGCCGCGACTATGTGACGCTGCACGTCAACGGCGTGCGCTATCTTGAAAAAGCCCCGATGATTTACTGGCTGGTCGCAGGCTCGTTTCATCTGTTCGGC
>CAYWDW010000198.1:0-8361 GCA_964457105.1 uncultured Heliobacteriaceae bacterium | reverse complement strand
ATGCCTGGCGTTGGCCGCCCCGCCAACCGTCAGCGCGCCGTTGTGGCTGGTGATTCTGGGCGGGTGCGGGCTGCTGCTGGCGATTGAAATCATCGCGCAGTGGCTGGTGGTGCGGTGGCTGGCGCGGCTGGTTCCGGCGGTGATCTTCAATTTTCTGGTGCTGCTGTTGACGGCGGACTGCCTGACGAATCATTACTGGGGCATCAATGTTTCTGACCGCATGGCGTGGGAGTTTGTGCGGCGCTTTGCCGAGTTTCACGACGTGCTGCTGCCTGCGGGCGGATGGGTGGTGATCGTGCTGCTGCTCGTGGGCAGCGTGCTGATTTACTGCTGGCTGGCGGGGCGGTCGCTGCGGGCGACGGGTGAAAGCCTGACCGGATTATTTCATCTGACGCGCAAGGCGGCGTGGCAGGTCCGAGCGATGCTGCTGGCCGGGGCGATGATTGGTGTCGTCGCTTACGGATTGGTGGTGGTCGCGTTCTGGCGCGGCAGCGTCGTCAGCCTGCTGCTCTGGCGGCGCGAACCGCTGACAAGTTTCGTGGTGTTGTCGCGCCCGCATCTGATTCCCGACAACGTGCGCAGCATTCTGTTCCCGACGACTGAGCGGCGGCAGCGGATTGCTGAACGTGATGCTGAGTTGCGGCGCAGCTATCCGCGACAGGCGTTTGAGCCGCGCAATGTCATCATGCTGATCGTTGACTGCCTGCGCGCCGATCATCTTTCGCTTTATGGTTACGAGCGACAGACGACGCCGTTTCTGGCGCGGTTGCAGGCGGAAGGGCGATTGCGCAAGGTTGATGAAGTTCGTGCGGATTGCAACTGTACGCCGTGCGGGGTGCTCAGTACGCTGGCTTCGCGGCAGTATGATGACCTCGGTCACGGCTTGTTTATGCTGCACGACCTGCTGCGCGATCAGGGCTACCGCACACACTTCATTCTCTCCGGCTGGCACGAAGTCTGGTACGACCTGCGCGAACTTTATGGCCACAGCATTGATTATTACTTTGAAGGCACGCAGACGCGCCGTTACCTGCCCGATGATGACCGGCTGCTGCTGGAAGGCATGGAACAGGTCGGGCCGTCAGATGGTCGCCCGGCGTTCTTCTATTTTCACCTGATGTCGGCGCACGATGTCGGAGTTTATGCGCCGGAATATGCAAAGTGGCAGCCGTCGCTCGCGTTTTCACTCGGCGGTTCGTTTGCGGCCAGTCATCATGACCCGGTCGTCAGCGCGAACACCTATGACAACAAGCTGCTCAAGGCCGATGCGATCATCGAGCAGTTGTTTGCCGAACTTGACCGCAAAGGCTACCTGCGCGATTCGATAGTCATGATTCTCGGCGATCACGGTCAGGCGCTCGGTGAACACGATCATTACGGTCACGGCAAACTGCTTTATGAAGAAGACCTGCGCGTGCCGGTGCTGATCGTTGATGAGCCGGGCGTGACCTGGCGCAATTTATCGGCGGCGCTGCAACTCGACCTTGCGCCGACGATTCTGGACCGGCTGAAGCTGACAGCGCCTGCATCGTGGCGCGGGCGTTCGCTGCTCAGGCCGGGGCCGCCGCGTGATTATTCGATTCACCGCGGCTGTCAGGGCGGCAGCGCCGTTGTTTATCGTGACGGAAAGAAGACGTGGAAGTACATCAACAGTGATTCGCCGCGCAGCGAAGAGTTGTATGAACTCAGCAGCGATCCGCGTGAGCAGCGGAATCTGGCGCAGGACCACGCATCAGCGCTGGTGCTCAACCGTGTGCGTGAATTGATAAAACAGAAACCGTAACAACGCAGCCGCGACGGTTTAACTCGGTCAGGTTTCGGAGTAAATTTCCGGCACAGGAGAAATTGATATGGCAAGAACTGAAATTGGCAGGCATCTGGCTATTGATACGCGCATTTGCGGCGGGCGGCTGGTTTTCAGGGGGACTCGGATCATGGTGGCTGATGCTGTCGAACTGGCCGCAGGGGGCTTAACCCCGGAGGCCATTGCGGATCAGTATTATGGAATCATCACGCCGGAAGCAGTCAAGGAGGCGCTCAGTTTTATCCGTCGGAAAGTCGTCAGGGAAGTAGCTTCAAAAAGCAGGAAAGCCGCGTGATCATTCTCGACCACAACATCACCAGGGATCAGGCAGAGCGGCTGAGGAACTGGCGAATCCGGTTTCAAAAGATCGGAGTTGAGATTGGATTGCCCAGTTGGGATGATCAACAGGAGATCCTGCGCTGGCTTCATCATTCAAAACGGGCCACGTTCTTTACCCGTGACCACGACTTTTTTCGGTATCGCCTGTGTCATGACAATTACAGTCTTGTGGTGATTGACACAGCGGCTGGTGAAACTGCGCAAATCATCCATCGTTTTCTTCGTGATCCGGTATTCAGAACCAAAGCCGGTCGTTGCGGGAAAGTCTTCAGGCTGTCACCGCGCCAGATTTCCTGGTGGGAAACAGGAAATCAGCAGCGGCAGAATCTGATCTGGTAAGCTGTTGCCCATCACCTCGGAACCACACAAACAACTATATGACCAGTCAACCATCATCCGAACATCACTCGCGCCTCACCTCTGCGCAATGGCTGATCTGCATTATCGCGGCCATCGGGTTTGCCTTTGATACTTATGAACTGCTGATGCTGCCGCTGATTGTGCGACCGGCGATAGAACAGCTTGGCGGCATTCAGTTCGGCTCGGCAGAATTTCTGCGCTGGCGCGATCTGTTCTTTTATGTGCCGGCGGTGTGCGGCGGCGTCTTCGGGCTGTTTGGCGGGTATCTGACGGACCGGCTCGGACGGCGGCGGGTGCTGACGTGGAGCATTCTGCTGTATGCCTTTTCGGCGCTCGCCGCCGGGTTTGCGACTTCGCTGCCGATGCTGCTTGTGCTGCGAACGACGACGTTCATCGGCGTGTGCGTGGAGTTTGTCGCGGCAACGGCGTGGCTGGCCGAACTCTTTACCGAACCGAAGCGGCGCGAAGCGGTGATCGGCTGGACGCAGGCTTTTTCATCGCTTGGCGGATTTATGGTCAGCCTGATGGCGCTGCTGATTGCGAAGGTGACGTTGTCGCTGCCGGCCATTCACGGCAGGCACGACAACTGGCGCTACCTGCTGATTTCGGGAATCATTCCGGCGATTCCGCTGATCGTCATTCGCCCGTTCCTGCCTGAATCGCCGGTGTGGCAGGAGAAGCGGGCGGCGGGCACGCTCCGGCGTCCGAGTCTGGGCGAACTGTTCCGCCCGGCGTTCAGGCAGACGACACTGGTGACGGCGCTGATCTTTGCGTGCAGCCTGGGCGCGGCGTTTGGCGCGATTCAGCAGGTGCCGCAGCTCGTGCCTGCGCTCGTGCAGGTTGATCCGAATCTGCCGCCGCCGCAGCGCGCCCAGGTGATTCAGTCAACGGTGGCCGGAGTGCAGACGATTCAGGAACTGGGCGGACTCATCGGGCGCGTGCTGCTCGCGTTTCTGGCCGTGCGCATTGTTTCGCGGCAAAAGCTGCTGCGCGTCTTTCTGATTCCGGGGCTGATCGTTGTGCCGCTTGTATTCTGGTATCCGGCGACGCATAACCTGACGCTGCTCAAATGGGGCATCTTCTTTGCCGGCCTGTTCACGGTGGCGCAACTTAGTTTCTGGGGCAATTACCTGCCGCGCGTTTATCCGGTGCATTTGCGCGGCACGGGCGAAAGCTTCGCGGCCAATATTGGCGGGCGCATGATCGGCACGTCTGCCGCGTTGTTGACGACGCAGATGTCGCACGTCATGCCGGGCACCACTCCGGCCACGAAACTGGCTTATGGTGCGGCGGCGGTGGCGCTGCTGGTTTATGCGATTGCGCTGGTGGCCAGTTTCAAACTGCCTGAGCCGAAGGATGAAGAACTGGCGGAATGAAGCTGAAACGAAGCTGAGCGGCTGACGCCCAATGGGATTAAGTTAAGCGAGAGAACAAGCCGGAAGAGAGATGACCGCAACACACGGAAATAACGGAACAGACGAAACCAGGCCGATGCAGCACAGGTCTGTCCGTGTGTTCCGTGATTTCCGTCTGTTCCGTCATCTCTCTTTCCTGACTTAATGCCATTGGGATGACGCCGGGCGCACCGCAATGATTATGTGTGCAGGTTGATGAAGGCCGCGAGCGCAAACAGCAGCGCCCAGACGAGCAGCATAAAGACCAGCGGCTCATGGCTGAGTGCGTGCCAGCGCCGTTTCATTGAGGCAATGACCGCCGCCAGCGAATGCGCACGTGCGCTGTGATCGGCTGGTTCAGGCCGGACTGTTTTGCATGGGAGGTTGTGCATTGGCTGTTCTCTGCGGCTGGCCGAAAGTGCGAACCTGGCGGCTCAAGCGGGCCACACACAACCCCACCCTGAGCGCGGAATACATCGTCGGCCCTGAGTTGTTCGCCGTCGCTGACACTTTACTGCTGTGGCGATTGCGGCGGCTTCTTCTTCACATCCTTTGGAGTGTTCGGCGCGGCTTCTTCAGGTTCGCCGATGACCTTCACATCCGAGTGGAACTGGCGATAGTTTTTGTAACGCACCAGCAGCCGCACCTGCACGCTCGGCCCTTTCTCAAAGTCCAGGACATCCTCGCCGCTCGTCCAGGTCGGGAACCAGTAACGCCCGTCAATGTTTTCGCGATAGGTTTCAAAGTGCGGGAAACGCTGCTTGAATTCGGGCACCGTTTTACCGGCGGTTTTGACGATCTGAAAATCCTGATCGTCAACCCAGACGCGCCCCTGAAAGTATTTGCCTTCGATCCGGTCACGCCGCATTCGCGCCAGCGCCCGTTCATCGCTCATCACTTTCGGCGTCACGTCAAAAACATAAGTGTGCAGTTCATCAATATTTTCTTTGCCGACATAAGTCAGCGTGTAATCCTTCAGGTCTTCAGTTGTCAGCGCGAAGGGTTGCAGGTTAATGAAGGCGTTCTGATCTTCGGCGGTCATAATCAGCCCGGCGCGGTCGAGCGTGGACGGGGGCGCTTTGATGATCTGCTGAATTCTGTTGCCGGCGTCGTCAAAGATGAATTCCGAGACCTGATAAAATTCGCCTGACACCGTGCGAGCCGGGCCAAGCACCTGAAGTGTGGATTCCTGCTGATAGGCATAATTCTTCCACACTTCGCGCAGCTCGCTTTCCTTTGCCGTAAAACGGCGAATGATTTCATCGGGCGAAAGCGCCGCGGCACCTGCCGTGCGGGCCTGCTGCTGAGGCGGCGTCTGCGCCGGAAATGAAGCACCCGATAACATCAGGGCGGCTGCAAACATCAGGACCATGCTTCTTCTCATCATTGCTCATCTCTCCTTGCCAGTTGATTTCTTCTCACCTGTTGCAGTCAGCACTTCGGTCAGGTGATGAATTGCCGATGCCTTTGATGCCATTGAGTGCGCCCGCGCCCGCCGGTTAATTTATTTGTAATTGCCAGGAATCGGCGCCGTCCGCAGCGGCGACGACGGCCTGATCTGATCCTCGTCCGTTGCGCCGCAATGACGCCTGAGGCAGACTGTCTGCCGCCGGAAAGTCCGGCTCGTGATCTGCTGACCAGTCATTCTTCATCGCCGAAACCATGTCTGACCAAACTCCGCAACCGGTTCCTTACGTCACTCCGAAAAACGAACTGATTATTCCGCTCGATGCCGATCAGAAATATCTGTACTGGCAAGGCGGGCAGACGCTGGCCGTGACCCTGGCCGAACTTGATGCGCCGCTCGCCGTGTGGAAGCTTTATCTGGGGCTGGATGAAGACATTCGTTCAGAAGAAAACCCTGACCACTGCCGCCGCTGTCACAAGCCGATTGAGACGGCCTGCGCGGGGCGGCTGCTCTTTTGTCCGCGCTGCAATCGTTATTGTGAGACCGCGCAGTGCCCGGCCTGACCGGCGCAGTTTTTGATTGACTAAGTGCGGTTGCCGTTTTACAAATGTGCCCCATCCGTAACAGGTCTTTTCTTTTGACTGACCGGGCTGGATTTTAATTACCCCGTCACCCGGCAACGCCCCGATTAACCGCATCACGAGAGACAGGCTCGCCGCTGCACCATCAGTGAAAATGAGCGAGCCGGAGATTGTTCATGCCTCAGGAAATTACCAGTCACACGGTGATCCTTGACACGATCACCGGCATCGGCGCGATTGCTGACATCGCCGCCGCGCACGCGGGCCATTACGATTACGAGATTGATCTGGAAGTGATGGTTTACGGGCGCAATTACAACGGCAAGAAGGTCGGGCCGTATGTCCGGCTGCTCAGCTACAACGCGGGCGAGGATGTCGTGCGCGA
This sequence comes from uncultured Heliobacteriaceae bacterium, assembly GCA_964457105.1. GTDB lineage: Bacteria > Acidobacteriota > Blastocatellia > RBC074 > RBC074 > DASRDU01. The sequence goes on along the minus strand of CAYWDW010000198.1, from coordinate 2,090 downwards.
AGGCGAATGGGGCGGCAACGCTTTCTATTTCGTCGCCCAGGGCAAGGCCGATGTGCTGGTCAAAACCGCGAACGGCGAAACCAAAGTCGCTGAAATTCCCGCCGGCACGCAGTTCGGTGAAATGTCTGTGCTGGCCGGCGTGCCGCGCGCGGCCACGGTGCGTGCGCCGATGGATGCGCCCGTGCAGATTCTCGAAGTGCAGCGGCCCGCGCTGCGCCTGCTGCGCAAGCTGCCGAAATTCGGTGAAACGCTCGACAACACCTATCGCCGCAATGGTCGCTTCACGACCCTGCAGGGCCTCAACGCCGGAGGCAGGCTGAGCGCCGAGGTCATCAAACAGATCGAAGCCATTTCGCAGTTTCGCGTCTTCTCAAAAAATCACGTCCTCTTTCGTGAAGGCGATCCGGTCAGCCGCCTTTACGTGCTGAAAGCGGGCTGGGTGCGCCTGGCACCGCGCACCCAGGTGACGAGCCTCAGCAATGAGCAGGACTGGCAGGCGACCGCGCATGAAAGCTTCGTCGGGCCGGGCCACTGTTTCGGCATCGAAGCCATCACCCGCGATCTGAAATGGCCGCTGACCGGCACGCTCCTGGGCCGCACCGAGGTGCTGGAAATTTCGCTTGCAAAATTGCGCCAGCAACCCGAACTGCGCGAATACCTGATGCAGGCGCTCACTCCCGTCACGGCTGATCTGACTGCGAAGCAACAGCCGCTGCCCATCGTCGCCGCGCAGGAAAAGCTGATCGAAACCGGGCTGGTTGACGGCACGAACCTGCTGGTGATGGACATGGATTTGTGCGTGCGGTGCGGCAACTGTTCGCTCGCGTGTCACAAAATGCACGGACAGTCGCGGCTGCTGCGGCGCGGCATTCACGTCACGCGGCCTGTCTCGTTAAAGCCGAAATCCGATTTTCAAAGCGTGCTGTCGCCGTCGGTTTGTATGCATTGCCAGGATCCCGAATGCCTGACCGGATGTCCGACCGGCGCGATTGGCCGCTTCAGCGCGGGTCAGGTGGACATCAATCCGAAGACCTGCATCGGCTGTGGCGACTGCGCGACGCAATGCCCGTATAACGCAATCACGATGATTCCGCGCCGCCCGAAGGCCGCCGCGCATCCGCCTTCGACACTACAGAAACTGCTGCGCCTCGATCCTGAACCGCTGCCGCCCGAAGTCACCGAAACCTCTGACCTCGTCGCCGTCAAATGCAACCTGTGCAGCAACACGCCGCTCAATCCCGAAGGCACAACGAAGCGCGCTTACAGTTGCGAAGAGAACTGCCCGACCGGGGCGCTGCTGCGCGTCAACCCGCGTGAATATTTCACCGAGATCAAACAGATCGAAAAGCTGATCTTCAAGGACTCAACGCACGCCATCGGTCGCGGCCTGCACACTTCGCACAAGGACAAGGGCAAACAACTGATTCATCTGCTCGGCATTCTCGGCACGCTGGCGCTGACGGCGCTGACGCTCCTGGTGATGTTCAAGACCGGGCGGCGCGAACCGCTGGCTGGCACGTGGCTCAATTTTTACTGGCTGACCGGGCTGGTCGGACTGGCTGGCATCGTCGTCGTGATGGCCTATCCGTTCCGGCGTCAGCAGTACAAAAAACGCGCCGGGCCGCTGCGGTACTGGATGTTCGTACACAGCTACGCGGGTGTGATCGCGGGCATCATTCTGCTGCTGCACGGTGGCACGCGCTCCGGCGGCGCGCTGACGACGGCGCTGATGATCTCGTTCGATCTGGTGATTCTGACCGGACTGTTCGGCATTCTTTGTTACATCGTCGCGCCGCGCCTGCTGACCCGGATCGAAGATCAGCCGCTGCTGGTCGAAGACCTCACCGCGCGCCGCGAGGAACTGGCCGAAGAGATCGGCGCGGCGATGGCTTCAGTTTCACCGGCCACGCGCCAGGTGATTGAACGCCGCGTCCTGCCGAAGTTTTTGTCATTCGGTTTTCTGCTGCGGCAGTATCTGAAAAAGGAGAGTCTCGAAGCCCTGCTCACGTCAGCGCAGAACGAATGCAAAACCGAACTGGCCGCGGTGCCCGCCGCCGAGCGCAATCATTTTATGCACGCGGTCGAATCCG
>CAYWDW010000197.1:0-8365 GCA_964457105.1 uncultured Heliobacteriaceae bacterium | reverse complement strand
AGGTTGGCAATCTTGCCTTTTTCAAGACTGCCCACCTGTTCCGCCACGCCGAAAATTTCAGCCGGCCAGATCGTCAGGGCTTTGAGCGCAGCATCCTTTGGCAAACCGGCTTCGATGGCCTTTGCCGCGTTGGCGATGAAATCGGACGGGCGGCTCAGATAACCGGACTGAAAGGCGAAGCGCACACCGGCCTTGTAAAGCGCGGCAGCAGCCTTCGGCGCGTCGGCGCGTTCGCGCAACACACGCAGCGCTTCGACTTCAGGATCTTCCAGATTCGCCGGTCGCTGCGGATAGTTGAGACTGAGCAGCACGGTCGCATTCTTTTGCTTCAGCAGGTCGGCGATTTCATAACTCTGCTGCCCGCCGCCGATCAGATACCTGAGTTTGAATTCTTCCGCGAGGCCGATGGCGCGTTTGATTTCGCGCACGGAATTGGCGGTGAACAGCACCGGCATTTCGCCATTGATGACGGGTTGCAGCGCGGACAGTGATTTATCGGCTTCGGGCCGCTGCATGCCGCGTTTCTCTTTGCTGTAACGCGCCTGGGCTTCACGATACCACTGCGCATCGAGCAGCGACTGCCGCAGGAACGCAAAGACGCCCATCAGCGAACCAGGATAAGCGCCGCGTGACGAAGCAAAGGCGACGTTGAGCGTGACCGGTGATTTGAGAATCAGTTTTTCCGGCGCGTCGCCGCCAAGATTGAGCAGCACGCTCTGACCCTGATAAATGCCTTCGCGCGGCGCGCTGAGAATGGTCGTGATGCCTGCGGCGCGCTGATTGTCGAAAGTCTCAGGCGTGACTTTCAACTGATCTGCCGCCATCAGTTCAGGGCTGTGTCCCGGCGGCGTGGCCGCAGGCGCGGGCGCGCCCGGTGCGGCAGGTTGCACGGGCGCTGCCGGTGCGCCGCCGCGTCCGCCTGCGGCAGTCGCCGGGGCGGTCGCGCCCAGGCCGAGATTCGTGTTTGAATCAATCAGGCCGGGGTAAACCATCAGGCCGGTGGCATCAATCACGCGCGCGTCAGCCGGGACGGTCACGTCCGCGCCGACGGCTTCGATCAGGCCGTTGCGAATGACGACCACGCCCTTTTGAATCGTCGCGCCGGTGACGGTCACGACGGTGCCGCCTTTGATGGCGTAAGCTTCGCCTTCGATGGTGCGCATGTCAGCGCGGCGTGTGGCACACAGGATGGATAAGGTTAAGACTGTCGCAATGACAAGAATGAGTCTGAAGCGGCTGCTGATCTGCATCTTCATAACTGAAACGACTCCTGAAGCCGGGAGGCGGAAAGCTGAATTTTTCACTGACGGGCGATGCGGGAAGAAGGTGCATCGCTGATGGAATTGAAGACCCCTGCGGTGGTCCGTGCGGTAATCTAGCGCAAGTTTTGCAGCATCGCAATCCGGCGCTGGCTATTGCCGCGACTGAGGCCGTACAATTTACTTTCCTTACAAACTGTTATCCTGCTCTTAACAACCGTTCGGAAGCGGAAGTGTTAAGCTCGCGGTGTCCCCTCCCGGCATCCGCAGAAAAATATCGGACAGCAGACTGATTCAGTTTCAGGCAACAGGCTGAAGCCGTCGGCTTTCTGATTCGGCAATGGCTGCACAGCGCGTACCCGGCGCTGCAACTTCTCTTATCTGGAGGATCAAATGATCAGACATCAGACCATAAAACTGCTGGCCATCCTTGTCATCGCTGCGCCGATGGCGTTTTCACTGGTGCAGGCGCAGCAAACGCCCCCGTCACAGCCGCCCGCTCAGCCGGAACTGAAAAACCTGCAGGTCCTCAAAGGGATGACGCGCCCGCAGGTCATTCAGGAAATGCGCAACTGGTCGGCGGCGCTCGGCGTCGAATGCAACTTTTGCCATCAGGCGCCATTTGAGACTGACACCCCGCGCAAGCAGGTCGCGCGGCTGATGCTGCGTGATTATGTCAACGCGATGAAGCATCAGGGTGGCAGCGCCGTCACCTGCAAGGACTGCCATCAGGGGCAGCCCAATCCGTTGCGCACGCGGCCCTTTGACGGCGTGCTTGCCAAGCCCGTCTCCGGCCTGCAGGTGATTCAGCGCAATCAGATTGGCGCGGTGATGCAGGCATTCAATACGGCGCTCGGCGTGGACTGCGAATACTGTCACCAGGGAGACAGCTTTGAAGCGGAAACCGCGCTCAAACAGATCACGCGCTTTATGATGACCACATACAGTCGCGGTCTGACAAAGCAGGACGGCAGCGCCGTCAGCTGTAACGATTGTCATCAGGGACACGCCAAACCGCTCGTCAGCCTGCCTTTCCCGCACCGCGAGCAGAACCGTCCCGCGCCAGGCGGCGAACAGAAAAAACCGGGCAACTGATCGGCTCGCAGTTCTTTCAGCGAGACTCTTGCGCGCCGTCCTGAAACAGTAAAAGGACGGCGCGCAATGTATTCAATGGGAGTCGCACAAAAAAACAAACGAAAGATCGCGGTTAATGATCGGAGCTTTTTCTGGCAGGTTATTGACAGCCTGCCGGGCTGCGCCTTGCAGGTTATCTCCGAAGATAAACATTTTCTGGTGCAGTATCCGTTAGGTACGCAGTATCCATATTGCCTGCTTAAGGTCGTTGGCAAAGAATTCCCAGGCTTACCTGCTGCAGGGCGCTGTGTTGTCAGGATTCATTGCCCACAGTTTGGTTCGGCTGATATCGCAACCCCGGAAACAGTTCGACAATTGATTGACTGGTGTTTTTCAACGACAAAGAAGGTAATTCTGGTGGATATTTTGGGGAAACCTCTGCCAGGCCAGGGAAGAGAGTTGAGACAATAGATGTTCCGATGAATAAGACTACTTTTTGGTAAACTGGTTGCATGACCATCAAATCAGATCAACAACCTGAGACCCGGCAGGCTCCGCGCTTTGACCGGAATGACAGTCAAGGCCCTGGAAGAACTTTTCGCCACCCTCTTGCCGGAATTGGTTCGACGGCGAGAGGAAGCCAAACGTAATCGCCCTCACCGTCAGCGAGCAGTCGGTGGTGGCGCCAGGCGAAAGCTTGCACCCGCACAAGAAGTCTTGCTCGTGCTGATCTACCTGCGCCATAACGTCGCTCATGAAATCATTGGGCAGATGTTCGGGGTCAGCGCCGATCAGAGCGAGAATCTGTTTCACGAGATTGTGCCGCTCCTGTGAACTGTTTCCCAGCGACAGGTTCGAGGCAGAGCAACGATTCCGGCGTGAGGGAGCGAGCCTGAGCAAAGAAAAGATTGACCGCTTGCTGGTTGACAGTTTCGAGACCGCCATCCCGCGCCCCAGTCTCAATGACCGTCAGAAACGCTTTTATTCCGGAAAGAAAAAACGCCACACGCTCAAAACTCAGGTTGTGACCGATGCCACCGGTGAAGTACTCGACCTTGACCCTGGCCACCGCGGACCTGCCGCCGACAAAAAGATTTACGAGACCAGCGAGGTTGGGGCGCAATTTCCTGATGCCAGCAAGCAAGGCGACCTGGCTGACAAAGGAACACCGGGTGTTGAAGTCCCGGATAAAAGACCTCGTGGCGGTGAATTGACCGCCGGGCAAAAAGAAGAGAATCATCAGCAGGCGAGTGTGCGTGTTCACGTCGAACACGGCATTCGCCGGGTCAAAGGATTCAAGATCGTACGTGAGCACTATCGTCACGCCATCGGTCTGTTCCCGATGGTTGCTTCAGCAGTCATCGGGCTTGTTCACCTCAACCGCATCCTCGGTTGAGGGTTCGATTGAGGGAGAAATGTGCCCACCGTTCGGTGGGCAAGGATTTAGAATAGTTGTTTTCTTATTCATCGGAACATCTATTGGAGCCTGGGCCGCCAGCATCGGCCAAGCCGAAGAAAGAACCAAAACCGAAGTATCGCCCGCCAGCAGATCATCCGTGGCGGCAGTTCAGTTTTGGCCGAAAGCTTTATCAAAGCAACAAAGGCGGCAGTAGTGCAAAAAACTGACGGACACCCTCCGAAAGATGATGGCTTGACATGGCCAGTCCCGGAGCATTACCTTCTCGTCGTTGCCTCGCACCGGCCCCGGTTTTCAATCACCAACCGCAAGGTTTTAGCCCGTCGGAATCTTCACACATGAGCAGTCATTCAGGTCGTCGTTTTCTTTCACGTTCGCAGGCGTCTGCCGACTACGGGCGTCGCCGCTTTCTGCTGACCGGCGCGGGTGGGCTGGCCACGCTGGCGCTGGCGAGTGTCGGCTGTGATACCTCTTCATCAGGCGCTAAGGTCAGTTCCACACCGGCGAGTACGCCGACTCCGGTGCCGAGAATCGCCGTCAGTCTGCCGCCGCTCAAACCGGTGACGATGCCGGCGAACCGGGCCAATGCGCTGCGCGCGGCGCACGAAATCACCCAACATTACACGCACACGTTGCAGAATCCGTCAGCCACCATTCACGCCGTGCGCGCCTTCGGGCGTGAGTTCAAAATGCCCGATGGCAGCCTGGCCGTGGACTGGCTGTGTCACAACTTTGCCGCTGAAAAAACGATCAACGGGCAGAAGTATGTTTACTTCCCGCGCCCGGTCGAAGTGCATCACGACAGCTTTCTCAAGACCTTTCTGGAAGCCGGAGTCAGTCCCGATCAGACGATCAAAACGGGCGGCAACACTTACACGCTCAAAACGCTGGGCGATCACGCGAAGCTGATCTTTCGCTGCAATCCGAACAACTTCAGCCTGTTCGACGCCTACTATTCTGAAATGGCCCCCATGCCGACCGCGCTGCCGCCGTCAACTTTCTATCACGAACATCTGCCCTGGTGTCTGATTGCGCTTTCGACGCTGACGCCGCCCGCCAATCCGGTGTGGATGAATGCGTGGGGCGAGAAGATCAACCTCGAAGACGTGATTGATCGCGGCGTGGCGAATTACGAAGCCGACTGCAAGGGCGTGCTCGAAGCGATTGAAGCGCATCAGGACGAACCCGAAGCCTTTCGCGCGGTCATGCGCAAGCACAGTTGTTTCGGGTTGCATGCCGTCTATGGTTTTTTCTCCAGCCTGAAGAACGGATACCGGATCAACAACCTCGAAGCGCGGCTGACGCAGTTGTTCGATCTGACGATTCACCGGTTGCAGGGCGATTCGGCAGCGCTGGATCGTGAATTTCAGAAGGCCGCACAGCAGCCGCTGCCACCGGCTGAGCTGGCGAAATTGCAGGCGATGGGGCTGACCTATCCGCAACTTGGTGACGCCTTCCTGGTGCGCGCCCAGGTCAAGCTGTTCGGGCATGCTTTCGAGGCGATCAATTTTGCGATTCTGCACAAACTGTTTTCGATCACGCCGGAACAGAAGAAGCTGCTGCAGGAAGGCGAAAAAAGATTTTATGAATATCTCGTGAAACTGCGGGCGATGGATCTGGAACCGCTGCTCAACTTCGAGCGGAATGGCAAGTTTGTTAGTGATATTGTCATTGCGCTGGGTCACGCGGCACGCGCCCTGAAACTGCTGACGCCGGAAAATCCCGACACGGCCCCGCTGAGCGCCAGCACGCGCCCTGTCAACTGAAATGATGAGGACTGACATGATGAAGATGAGATTACTGATCTGGTGCGCACTGCTGATGTTCGTTTCAGCCGGCGCGGCCAGCGCGCAGACGTTTTATCCGCAGTGTGAGGCGTTGCAGGGCGAAGGCGCGCCCGACGCGGCGATGAAAAAAAATCTGGACGCACTCAAAGGCAGCGACCCGAAAGCGCGCGAACAGGCGATCAAACAACTTTCCGGCACCTGCGACAAGCGCGTGACTGAATCGCTGGTGGCCCTGCTTGGCGAAAAGGACCCGGCGGTGCGCATGGCTGTGATTGAAACTCTGGGCCGCCTGGGCGACCGCGCCGCGATTGATCCGATGATTGAGGCGCTGTATCAGGAGCCGGACTGGAAGGTGAAGGACGTTTACGCTTCGGCGCTGGCCTCGTTTCAGATTTACCGCGCCAGCTATGCCGTCCTCAACACCATCGCCAATCCGCAGTCGCAGAAGGTGACTGATGAAGTCGAACTGCGCACGCGCTGCCACGCGGTGCTGCTCGTCAATCAACTCCGCGATGTGCAGTTCTCGCGCAAGGCGGTCAGCTTCATGCTGATCTTTGTGGCCTATCCGGAAGAGCCGCTGCGCCGGATTGCCGAAGAGACGATGTATGCGCTCAGGGACACACGCAACGGCAAACACGAACTGACCGGTATTCTCAAGCAGAGTCATTACGCCGAATTTCAGATTCTCGCCGCCAACTGGATTGGCAGGCTCGGCATTGAAGACGCTCGCTTCCTGCTCGAACAGATGACTGCGACCGAGGCCAAAGGCCTGAATCCCCGCGTTCAGAAGGCCGCCAAAGACGCCCTCGCCGCCCTCGATAAAAAACAGGCTGCCAGTCAGTAGTTGGTGGTCAGTGGTCAATAGTCAGTGGTCAGTAGTCAGTGGTTAGTGGTCAGTGGTATTTTGGCATCGGACGGCCCGATAAGTTTTTCACTAACCACTAACCACTAACCACTGACCACTGACTACTGACATGGACTCCATCCGACTCGAAATCTTCCGCTCGCTCTATACCTCCGTTGCTGAAGAGATGGGCGTCGTGCTGCGACGCACCGCATTTTCTCCGAACATCAAGGAACGTCGTGATTATTCCTGTGCGGTCTTTGACCGGCGCGGGCGACTGATTGCCCAGGGCGATCATATGCCCGTGCATCTCGGTTCAATGCCGATGTCGGTGCGCGCGGCCATCGAGCAGTGCCGGATGCAGCCTGGCGATGTGGTCCTGCTCAATGATCCTTACGCCGGAGGCACGCACCTGCCCGATGTCACAATGGTGGCGCCGGTTTATGAAGAGAAAGGCAACACCACGATCCGACCACAGCAGCATCCGTCACCCCGTCTGCTTTTTTACGTGGCCAATCGCGCGCATCACGCCGACATTGGCGGTGCGACTCCGGGTTCGATGGGCGCAGCGACGGAAATTTATCAGGAAGGATTGCGCATTCCGCCGATTCACATTGCGCGGGGCGGAGTGCTGAATCAGGAACTGATGAACCTGCTGCTCGCCAACCTGCGCGTGCAGCAGGAACGGCGCGGCGATCTTGCCGCACAGCTTGGCGCGTTGCAGGTCGGGCGCGACCGGCTGCTTGAAATTACCGGACGCTATGGCTTCAGGGAATGCGACGAATACGCCGGTCATCTGGTCACTTATGCGGCGCGGCTGATGCGGCACCGGCTCGCTGCCCTGCCTGATGGCGTGTATGAAGCCGAAGACTTTCTTGACGATGACGGCGAAACGCCCGACCCGGTGCGCATTGCCGTGCGCATTGAAATTGGCGGTGAAACGGCGCGGGTTGATTTCACCGGCAGTGCGCGACAGGTGCGCGGCCCGGTCAATGCGGTCGAAGCGATCACGGTGTCGGCTGTGTACTATGTCTTTCGCTGTCTGATTGCGGGCGACGTGCCGGCGAGCGCGGGCATTCTGGCGCCGCTTGAAGTCATCGCGCCGGCAGGGACAGTCGTCAATGCGCTGCCGCCGGCAGCCGTCGCGGGCGGCAATGTCGAAACGTCGCAGCGCATCGTTGATGTGTTGCTGAAGGCGCTCGCTCCGGCTGCGCCTGAGCTGATTCCGGCGGCTTCACAGGGGACGATGAATAACCTGACGATTGGCGGATGGGACGCGGCGCGGGGCAGGGAATTTGCCTATTACGAAACGATGGCCGGTGGGATGGGCGCGCGCCCGCATCTGGACGGCCTGTCAGCCGTTCACACCCATATGACCAATTCGCTGAACACGCCCGTTGAAGCGCTGGAATATTCAGTTCCGCTGCGCGTGCGGCGTTACGTCATTCGCCATCATTCAGGCGGCGCGGGACGACAGCGCGGCGGTGACGGCATCATTCGTGAAATCGAACTGCTGACCGATGCGCAGGTCTCACTGCTCTCTGACCGGCGTCGCTTTGCGCCTTACGGACTCAGCGGTGGCGAGGCTGCGCAATGCGGCACCGCTGTGCTGCTCGAAAAAAACGGACGGCGCACAAAGCTGCCGGGCAAGTTTTCAATCAATGCCCATCGCGGCGACCGCATTGTGATTGAAACGCCCGGCGGCGGCGGTCACGGCAAAGCTGACTGAACTGATGTTTTGAATCTGCGAGCGCGTTTGAGAACCGCTGTGTGCCGGAGCGCAGCAGCGCGTTGAATGCCGCAGCATGAAAGCAGTGGGCAAAGTTCCACCGCGCGCTGTGGCAGGGTGCGTGAAATCGCACGTCGTGACGGACTGAAACGGCAAAAGCCAGGCGGCGGCGGCGTCCTTCAATCCGGCCTCTCATTTGCAACAACAAATCAGACAGCTCTTGCCGGGAGCGCAGGAGTTCTGCTTGAATAAGCC
>CAYWDW010000196.1:0-8376 GCA_964457105.1 uncultured Heliobacteriaceae bacterium | reverse complement strand
GATCAGTTGCGCGACGAAGCCGCCAGGTCAGTGAAGGACAAAGCCGATGAACTGAAGAAACAGACCGATGGAAAACTGCGCGAAGCCATCACGAGTTTTCAGCGCGCGATCACTCTGGCAGATGCTGCCGGTGAGCGTATTCTTCAGGCGCGCGCGCACGAGGCCACAGGCATCGCCTGGACACGACTGAGTGACTGGAAACAGGCGATTGACGCTTACACTCAGGCGCTGAAATTCTGGCGCGAGGAAAAGAGGAATCGCAGCGTCGGGGTGACGCTCAGTCGCCTCGGCGTGGCTTACGCGCAGACCGGCAATCGTGAAAAATCGCTGGAAAGTTATACCGAAGCGCGCGAAATCTGGCGCGGTGAAAAAGATTCCACCAGAGAAACCTTCGACGCGCTGATCAGTATTGGCATTCTCAGCGGACTGACCGGAAAGAAGGCGCAGGCCGCCGAAGCCTTCGCTGAAGCCGCTCGTGTGACGCGCGATGAAAAGGACTCAGAACGGGCCGCCGGAAATCTCAATCGCCTCTCAGTCCAGGCGGTTCAGTCTCTCGGCAGCGCACAGAAAGCAGTCGAATTCAACACGCTCGCGCTCGAACGCTGGAAAGAAGTCAGCGATCAGAAAAAGAGCCGCGCCGGTCAGGCCGACACGCTGCGCCGACTCGGCTTTCTCAGTCGTCAGCTCGACCGCAAACCCGAAGCCATCGCTTATCTGGAACAATCGCTCCGGCTCTGGCAGCAGGATGAAAAGCTGACTGAAGAGGCCTACACGCTTTCTGAAATGGGGCGCGTTTATGCGGGCTGGGGAAAAAATCAGGACGCGCTCAAACATCTGGAACAATCAACGCAACGCTGGCAGCAGGCGCACGAACGCCTCAGTGAAGGACGCCGACTTTCGGACAACGAGCTTTTCAACGAGGCCGGTTCCTACAACAACCTTGGCACAGTGCTGACGGCGGTCGGAAAAAATCAGGAAGCCTTCGCCGCCTATCAGCGAGCGATCAATCTGTTTCGGGAGATCAAGGATAACGTGCGCGCCGCCATCATCCTCAGCAATATGGGTGGCGTGTATCTTGAATACGGCGATTATCAGAAAGCGATTGGCAATTACGAAGAGGCGCTCGAAACTTTTCTCAAGGCCGGAAACACGCCGCCGCTGCGACTCAATCAGGCCGGGCTGATCATCAACATCGGTTCGGTTTATGAATCAGTGGGGGACAAGGAAAAGGGGCTGGAATATTACGAACGCGCGCTGAAGGAATATCGTGACGTGATGGACAACGACACGCTGGGTTCGGTGTTGCACAACATCGGGCGTGTCAGCAATGCGCTGGGTCGGTCTGACGAAGCCTTGAAATATCACGAGCAGGCGATGGCGATTTTCAAAAAGACTGACGATCCGCTCGGCGTCGCCAACGTGCTGCAAAATGTCAGCGAAGTTCATACCGGGCTGGCGAAGCAGGAGGCTGATCCTGCCGCACAGCGTCGTCAGTGGCTGAAGGCGGCTGACAATCTGAAACAGGCGCTCGAAATCGCCCGCAAAATGGGGAATCAGAGCCGCATTGCGGAGTTCCTGACCAACCTCGGCGAAGTTTACCTCGCGCTCGGCGAAGAGCCGCAGGCGCAGGCGAGCCTCAACGAAGCGCTCTCGCTCCGCCAGGCTGTCGGCGACCGCAACGGCGAAGCGAAGTCACGTTATCACCTCGCGCGCGTCGAGCGTGACCAGGGCAATCACAACGCGGCCATCGAACAGATTCAGCAGGCCATCGAACTCGTCGAATCGCTGCGCACCGGCATTGTCCGGGAAGGATTGCGCGCCGCTTACTTCAGTTCGGTGCAGGATTTTTACGAGTTCTACATTGACCTGCTGATGCGCAGGCGCAATGAGCGTGGGTCTGAAGGCTATGACGCCAGAGCGTTGCAGATGAGCGAACGCGCGCGGGCGCGTTCGCTGCTCGATCTGCTGGCCGAAGCGCGCGCTGATGTCCGCAGCGGCGTCGCGCCTGAACTGCTCGAACGCGAACACGATTTGCAGCGTCAGCTCAACACCAGAGCGAAAGAGCAGAGCGATCTGTTGCTGAAGAAAAATACTCCTGAGCAACTTGCCGGAGCGAGTCAGGCAATCAGTGAAGTGAGCAGACAGCTCGCTGAAGTCAGAGAGAAAATCCGCCAGACCAGCCCGCGTTATGCGCAACTGACTCAGCCGCAGCCGCTCGGCCTGAAGGAAATTCAGCAGCAGGTACTGGATTCAGAAACGCTCCTGCTGGAATACTCGCTCGGCAAAGAGCGAAGCTGGCTCTGGGCCGTCACGCCGACCGGGATGACCAGTTATGAACTGCCCGCGCGCGCCACCATCGAAGAGGCCGCCAATCATTACCTCGAACTCCTCACCGCGCGTCAGCCCAGAGAAGGCGAACCGGAGCAGGAACGCAAAAGCCGGATTGCCGCCGCCGAACTTGAATTGCCGCAGGCGGCGGAAAAACTGAGCCGGATGCTGCTTGCGCCTGCGCTGGCGCAACTGAGTAAACCGCGCCTGCTCGTGGTTGGCGACGGTGTGTTGCAGACGCTGCCCTTTGGCGCGCTGCCGAAACCCGCGCCTGAACGCAGAGCAGTCAGAAAAGCTGCCCGCAGAGTCAGCGAAAAAACGCAACCGGTGATTGTCAGCCACGAGGTTGTTTATCTGCCTTCGGCTTCGACGCTCGCTGTATTGCGACGTGACATTGCCGGACGCGCGCCCGCGCCGAAACTCGTAGCCGTCGTGGCCGACCCGGTTTTCGACAAGGACGATGAACGACTCACTCATCCGGCGCTCAAAGGCATCAACAAGGAAATCCGCCAGCCTGCTGACCAGGCTCCGTTGCCGACCGCTGATGTCTCGCGCATCCTGGTTCCGCGCAGACGAAAGGGCGCCGCCTCATCGCTCTTTGACGCGCCGGTGCCGCGCCTGAAAGGCACGCGCCGCGAAGCCGAAGCGATTATGGCGCTCGCGCCGGTTGAAGCGCGTCGGCAGGCGCTTGATTTTGACGCCAGCCGAACCACAGCCACGAGTCCCGATCTCAGTCAGTATCGGTATCTGCATTTCGCCACGCACGGCTTTCTGAGCGATGAATATCCTGAACTGTCGGGCATCATCTTTTCGATGATTGACGAGAAGGGACAGCCGCAGGACGGCTTTCTGCGCGTGCACGAAATTTTCAATCTCAATCTGCCGGCTGAACTGATCGTGCTGAGCGCCTGTCAGACCGGACTCGGCGATGAGATTCGCGGCGAAGGCATGGTCGGGCTGACGCGCGCGTTTATGTATGCCGGCGCGCCACGCCTGGTCGTCAGTCTGTGGAATGTCAGCGATCAGGCGACGGCGGAACTGATGAAGCGTTTTTACGGAGCAATGCTCGGTCCGCAACGCCTCGCGCCGGCAAAGGCATTGCAGGCGGCGCAGATTTCCATGCTCCGCGACAGTCGCTGGAAAGCGCCGTATTACTGGTCGGCTTTCGTTTTGCAGGGCGAATGGCGCAGCAAATAAATCCGCGCCTGGGTACGCACGCTGCCAGCGTGCTGCTGCGGGGGAGCAGAGGGGTAGACGCCAACCCGTGTGCGGGCGAGTCCGGCACGCTGGCAGTGTGCGTACCCAGGCAGCGTCCATCTGTTCGAGTTGCTTCCAAAAAATAAATCGCAACAAGGATCCGGCAATGATCAATCAATTTCTGAGAGCGACAATCGGCGCGCTGCTGTTGCTTGCTTCGCTTGTTCCTGCAACGACAGCGCAGCAGGGCGACGTGACGCGCGGAATCATTCCCGACTATCTGAAAAAGCGCCCGGTCGCACGCAGGAAAACCGCTCCGCCGCGACGTGGCAATCCTCGTTCGAGTAATTCAGAGTCATCAACTCCAGCCGATGATTCAAACGACGCGGCAATGATCGGCGTGACGGTCTGGCGTGTGCGTCCGGCCTCGGCGCGTGACGGCGCTGAAGCCGTGCGCATTCTTCGCCCGCGCCCGCGCAGCGCCCGCCTGGTTCAGCACGTGATGGAAAGAATTGATGAAGGGCAGCCGGTGCCGGTTGGCGCTGCATTGCGGCTGGGCATCGAAGTGACGAAGTCCGGTTATCTTTACATCATTGACCAGGAAGAATACGCGAGCGGCAAAACCGGCAAACCCGTGCTGATCTTTCCCAACATTCATTCAGCCGACAACGAAGTCAGCGCCGGGCGGCTGATCGAAGTGCCGACCGATCCCGAAGTTGATTTCATCGTCGAAGTCAGTCCGGGACAAACCGGCGAAATGCTGACGCTGATGATTGCGCCGGAACCGCTCGAACTGAAAATCGGCCCGGAAGACACAACTCCGCTTGATGAAGAGAAGTTCGCTGAATGGAAAACGAAGTGGGGAGTGAAAACCACGCGCCTCAGCACCGGCAATTCCTTCGGACGACCTTATACGAAAACAGAAAAGATCGCCGCCACCGACCGCAACAACCCGCTGACGCGCGAAGGCCCGCTGCCGCAAACCATCTATCAGGTTCCGGCCCGGCCCGGCCAGCCGCTCATGATTTCATTGCACCTCCAGTATCGTGAAAATACTTCGCCCCTTTTGTCCGCTTGCGCGCTGCTCTTAAGACGGGGCGGGTACCGTCGGGGGCGGGGTTGCGACGGGGTGCCTCCACGTGTGCGCCTCCCGAGTCCACCAGGTCGCTACCGCTCCCCGTACTGTACCGGTGTTGCTCTGGAGACTCCTGGCCCTCGTTGCGGCCTCTCACCTATAATCCGGCGCATGCCAGATAAAAAACGCCTTTTCCTCGTTGATGGAATGTCGAACATCTTCCGCGCTTATTATGCGGTGCGCACCGGGCTGTCGAATTCGCGGGGCGTGCCGACCAATGCGGTCTTTGGTTTTACGATGATGCTGCGGCGGCTGCTGACACAGCACCGGCCTGATTACATCGGCGTCGTGCTGGATTCCAAAGAGAAGACCTTTCGGCACGAAAGCTACGAACAGTACAAAGCAAATCGCACGGAGATGCCGGATGAACTGGTGGCGCAGTTGCCCCACATCCTGCGCGTCTGCGAAGCGTTTCGCGTGCCGGTGCTGCGGCTGGCGCGGTACGAAGCCGATGATCTGATTGGCACGCTCGCGTGCAAGGCGGCGCAGCAGGGTTTGCAGGCGGTCATCGTTTCGACCGACAAGGATCTGTGCCAACTGGTGCGCGACGCCGAAATCGTGGTGCTGAGAGAAGGCAAAAGCGGCGAGGAATGGTTTGACGAGGAAGGCGTGAAAAAGCGGCTCGGCGTGCAACCCGATCAGGTGGTTGACCTGCTCGGTCTGATGGGCGATTCGTCGGATAACATTCCCGGCGCGCCGGGCATTGGCGAAAAGGGCGCGGTGCAGATCGTTGAGCAGTTCGGTTCGATTGAAGCGGCGCTGGCCGGATGGGAAGAGGTCAAAAAGAAGACTTACCGCGAATCGCTGCGGGACAATGCCGCGATCATCCGGCAGTCGCGTGAACTGGCGCGCATTGATTGCGACGCTCCGATTGAGCTTGATTTGCAGGCGCTGGCGACGGAAGAAGCCGATGCGAAGCTGGCTTATGAATTATTTTCCGAACTTGAGTTTCAGGCGCTGACCCGCGAATTTGCGGGCGCGGCTAAAGCGAGCGGCGCCGCGATAAATGTCAAAGCCGCTGCCGGTCCGGTGAAATACCGCACGCTCAAACGCGCTGATGAGTTGCGCAAGCTGGCCGGTTCATTGCTGGCAAAGGATCGCGCGGCCTTTGCGCTGGCCGAAGCTGATCCGCAGGAACGCAGGCTGTTTGACGACGATCAGTGGCGGATTCAGGGCGTCGCGTTTTCAACTGCGCGCGGCACGGCTGATTATTTCGATCTGGCTGGTTGCGATGATCGCGCCGCCGCGCTCGAAATTCTGAAGGAGATTTTTGACAACGGGCTGCTTGAAAAATCGGTCCACGACCTGAAGCGGGCGATGACCCTGACCGGCGACCTCGGATTGAAGTATGAGAACGTCACCGATGACACGCTGATTCAGGCTTACCTGCTCGATGCTGAACGCGCCAGCTATCCGCTGCCGCTGCTGGCAAAGGAATATCTCGGCCTCGATGCTGAAATCCCTGAAGGCGTCGCCGACCGTGTGGCGCAGGCGGCTGATCTGACCGGGCAGCTTGCTGACACGCTGAACGCGCAGATTGAGCGGGAAGGGCTGGACCTGGTTTATCGCAACATTGAAATGCCGCTGATTCCGGTTTTGTATGAAATGGAGCAGGCCGGTTTTCGCGTCGCTCCCCAGGTGCTGGCTGAGATTTCAGTTGAGATGGAGCGTGAGCTTGAGAAGCTGACGCGAAAGATTTATGAACTGGCCGGCGAGGAATTCAACGTCAATTCGCCGTCGCAGCTTGGTGATATTTTCGAGCGGCTGAATTTTGAAGTTTCGCGGCGCACTTCGACCGGCAAAATTTCAACCAGCCGCGACATTCTCGAAGAACTGGCGACGAAGTATGAACTGCCGCGCCTGGTGATCGAATACCGCGAGATGGCCAAACTCAAGGGCACTTATGTTGATGCCTTTCCGAAACTGATCAGCAAACGCGACGGGCGCATTCACACGACGCTCAATCAGACAGTCGCAGCGACGGGCAGGCTGAGCAGCACGGAACCGAACCTGCAGAATATTCCGATTCGCACTGAGATGGGGCGGCGCATTCGCCGGGCTTTTATTCCGGCTGACGGCTGCGTGCTGCTGTCGGCTGATTATTCGCAGATTGAATTGCGCCTGCTTGCGCACATCACGCGCGACGCGGCGATGCTGGAAGCCTTTCGCCAGGGCGAAGACATTCACGCGCTCACGGCCCGCGCTGTGTTTGGCGCACAGACCGACGCTGAGTTGCGCGACAAACGCCGCGTCGCCAAGATCGTCAACTTCGGCATCGCGTATGTGATTGGCGCCTTCGGCCTGGCGCAGCGCGTCGGCATCTCGCGCGCGGAAGCGAAGCGGGTGATCGAGGATTATTACCGCACCTACCCCGGGGTCAAAAAATATATGGACGAGATGCCCGACAAGGTGCGCGCCGAAAATGGCATCGCCCGTTCGATCTTTGGCCGCATTCGCCGCATCCCGGATGTGAACAACAAAAACGGCAACCTGCGCGCCCGCGCCGAACGCGAAGCCATCAATATGCCGATGCAGGGGACGGCCAGCGACATTGTGAAACTGGCGATGCTGAAAGTTGATGAAGCGCTGCGCCACGAAAAACTCAGCGCCCGCATGATCCTGCAGGTTCACGACGAACTCGTGTTTGAAGTCCCGCAGGCCGAAGTCGAACGCACCAGCGCGGTCGTCAGGGAAGCCATGGAAAGCGCCGCCAAAATAGACGTGCCGCTCGAAGTTGAAATCGGCACAGGGCAGAACTGGATGGATGCAAAGCCGTAGCCAGTTACCTGCGCGCGGTGGTGGCTGCCAGGTAAAGTTCCTGAAAGACCTCGTTCACTTCGCGGTCGGCGTCAATCCTGATCAGCCGCCCGCTTTGCTCGTAATAATCGGTCAGCGGGCGGGTGGCGCTTTCATAAGTGGTGACGCGCGTCAGCACGGCCTCTTCGCGGTCGTCGGAACGATGGGTGAGCGTCGCCTGGTCGCGGTCGCAGCGGTCGGCCTGGCGCGGTGGTTTGAGAAAGACGTTGTAAATTTCGCCGCACTCAGGGCAGGTGCGTCGCCCGGTCAGGCGGTCCATCAGCGCCGATAAATGGACGTTGAGTTTGATGACCTGAATTTCGCGGTTCTGATCGGCGGCCAGGTCTTCAAGCATGTGCGCCTGGTTGAGCGTGCGCGGGAAGCCGTCGAGGATGTAGCCGTTCGCGCAATCACTTTGCGCTGTGCGGGTGCGGATGACTTCGGCGAGGACCTGATCGCTGACCAGGCGTCCGGCGGCCTGAGTGTCACGAATCCGACGACCGAGCGGCGTGTCGGCTTTGGCCATCTCGCGCAGGATGTCGCCGGTCGAAATCTGCGGGAAGCCGGTCTTTTCAGCCAGCAGCCGGGCCTGCGTGCCCTTGCCGACGCCAGGCGCGCCAAGCAGCACCAGAATACGCCCCGGTGATGATGATTCAGCGATGGCCGCCCAGGGCGACTCGTTTCTGATTTCAGTCAAAGGTGTTTCTCCTGTGTCCGGCAAAAGCGCAGGCTGCCTGACAAACCTGCGCAGGCCGCGGCAAATTACGGGGTCGAATCGGAAGCGGGCGGATGCAGTTGCGTTCTGAACCTGACGCCAGCGCGCCATTGAGCGCCGATTCTAGCCTGTGAGTGCGCCGGATTCCAGCCGCCGGAAGGCTCTGCCACAAGTCGCCTGGTAAAACCAGCAGGTCGCACGCAAA
>CAYWDW010000195.1:0-8402 GCA_964457105.1 uncultured Heliobacteriaceae bacterium | reverse complement strand
ATACAGCATGAGCTTTGCTCCGAGCGCGCGCGCCGCCCGGGCAGGCGCTGCGGCGCGCTTCACTTTTGTGCGCGGCGTCGTGGTCAATCACTGGCTTGGCGCGGTTGCGCCGGATTACCTGGGGCAAAGCGGCGTGGCGCACACCTACGCGGCTTCGTGGTTCGATCAGGAAGACGTGAAGTGGATCGCCGCGCACGGATTCGATCATATTCAGATGAGCATCGCGTTTTCCCAATGGCTCAAGGCTGATGGTTCGCTGGATGAAGAGAAGATCGCGCCGTTCGAGCGCCTGCTGCGCTGGACGGAGAAGGCTGGCATCGGCGTGGTGGCCCGTTTCGCGGAAAACACGCCACCGCCTGGTATGGCCAACGAACAACGCCTGAACTTTGACGACGAACGTGTGCGAGCGCATTACGCCTCGCTGTGGGAGCGCGTGGCGCGCCGTCTGGCAAACGAGGACGACCATCTGCGCTTCATGCTTCCACGCGCGACGGCAGGCGCGCATCTCACGCAAGCGCATCTCAACGAAGTCATTCGCCTGACGGTGACAGGCATTCGCGCCTCAAGTCCGCGCCGATTTATTTATGTCTCGCCCGTTGTGCGCCGTAACAATTCCATCTCCGCCGATGAAGGCGCGAATTTCGAGCATTTGCCCGCGCTGCGTTTGCCAGATGATGCGCGGATCGGCGTGGCGATCAGCTATCGGCATCCTGAAGTATTCGTCTATCAGGACGGTCGTGACAAAGAACGCATCGCCGTGCCTTTTCCAGGCCGCGTGCCGGACGTGCGAAATCGTGTGGCCAAAGACGATCTGCTCTACGCCGCGTCGAACCGCTTGCTCACCGTCGCTGACCTCCGGGCTGACTTTGAGCCTGTCGCGCGGTGGAAGCGCGGCGCAGGGAAAGGCCGCGAAATTTATTTGGGTGACTTCGGGGTGCACGATGGAGCCGATCCGGCTTCAACACTGCGCTATCTCGAAGCCATGACCAGCATTGCCGCGCGGCTGCGGCTGGGTTGGGCAATTTACGATTATGAAAGCGGAGCCGCTGTGCGTGGCGCGGACGGCGCGGCAACCGTCAGATATAAAGGCCTCAAACTACGGTCAGGAGTCAAATGAGCGGCAGCCATCGCGCTGCTCGATTACAATCAACGGTAGCAAACTAACTTATAACAACCTCTATGAAACAACCTATCTTTGTCGTGATGCTGATAGCTCTGTGCTGGACGAGCAATGTCTTCGCTCAGCAAAAATATGACCTGCTCTTAAAAGGCGGTCACGTGATTGATCCCAAAAACAAAATCAGCGCCGTGCGTGATGTGGCGATTAAGGACGGCAAAGTGGCCGCCGTCGCCGCTCGTCTCAATCCTGCCGACGCGCTCAAGGTGGTAGACGTTGCGGGCTACTATGTCACGCCGGGTCTGATTGACATTCACGTTCACGTTTACACCGGCACGGGCGAACGAGGTTCTTATGCCGGTGATAACAGCGTCTATCCCGACGGCTTCACGTTTCGCGTAGGTGTGACGACGGTGGCCGACGCCGGATGCGCGGGCTGGCGCAATTTCGAGGACTTCAAGCAGCGCATCATTGATCGCTCGCAGACCCGCATCTTCGCCTTCCTCAACATTGTCGGCAACGGCATGCGCGGCGGGAAGTTTGAGCAGGATCTGACTGACATGGAAGCCAAACCGACAGCGGAGATGGCGCTGCGTTATCCCGGCCTGATCGTTGGCATCAAGACGGCTCATTACGCCGGGCCGGAATGGGCGCCCGTTGAGCGCGCAGTCGAAGCCGGCACGACGGCGAATGTTCCAGTCATGGTGGACTTCGGTAACAATCGCGCTGAGCGTCCCGTGAGTGAACTCGTGACTAAGAAGCTGCGACCAGGCGACATCTACACGCACGTTTATTCGGGGCTGCGCAATGAACTGCTCGAATCCGGCCAGGTCAATCCGGGGTTGTTTGAAGGCCGCAAGCGCGGGGTGATTTTTGATGTGGGGCACGGCGGCGGCAGCTTTGCGTGGCGCATTGCCGTCCCGGCGATGAAGGCCGGGTTCGTGCCCGATTCCATTTCGACCGACCTGCACATCGGCAGCATGAACTCAGGGATGAAAGACATGCTCAATGTGATGGACAAGTTTCTGGCCATGGGCATGTCGCTTGACGAAGTGATTCTGCGCTCGACGTGGAATCCGGCCCGCGAGATCAGGCACGAGGAACTGGGGCAGCTATCACCCGGCGCGGTGGCTGACATTGCGGTCCTGAAGCTGGAGAAAGGCCACTTCGGGTTTACCGATATGTATGGCGCGCGGCTGCGCGGCACGCAGAAACTGACCTGCGAGTTGACGCTGCGCGACGGGAAAGTGGTCTACGACCTGAACGGCCTGACGCGCCCCGACTGGGACAAATTGCCGAAGGATTACAGGCGGACTGGCGATGCGCGATGGGATGCGATAACGCCCGCGCCACAGCCTCGAAACCCGCGATAAACGGCGGTCAGGAGGAAAATGAATCGAACCAGCAAAAGACTGATTTCGTGGCGCGGCGGCGCGGCGATCTTCGCGGCGCTGCTGATTTATCAGGTGTCGGGCGATCAGTTGTCACGCGCGGTTCAGGCACAGCAGGCGGCGGCGACTGCCTCGCAACTGCCGGAAAAATTCGCTGACCTGCCCGGTGTGCGAATCTGTTATCTCGACAGTGGCGGGGCGGGACAGCCGGTGGTTTTCATGCACGCCGGAACCGGCAGCCGCCGCGTGTGGGAACATCAGATTCCCGCGTTCACCAAAGCCGGTTATCGCTTCATCGCTTACGACCGGCGCGGCTATGGCAAGACGGTAGTTGATGCGTCGGTCGCGCCTGGCACAGCCGCTGACGATTTGAAGGCGCTGCTCGATCATTTGAAGCTCGACCGCATCCATCTGGTCGGCACGGGTGGCGGCGCGATTACGGCGATGGATTTTGCGCTGTCTTTTCCCGCACGCATTCGCAGCCTGGTCATTGCCAACAGCATCGTTGGCGTGCAGGACAAGGAATATGTCGAGATCGGAAAGCGATTGCGCCCGCCGCAGTTCGACGCGCTGCCGCCGGAATTCCGTGAGCTGAGTCCATCCTATCGCGCCGCCAATCCCGCAGGCACGGAACGCTGGATCGAACTGGAAAAGGTGAGCCGGTCGGAAGGGCCGCGCCCGGCCTCGCAAAAGATGCGCAATCAAATTACCTTCGCCGCGCTGGAAACGCTGAAAATGCCGGTGCTGTTGTTAACGGGCGATGCCGATTTGTACACGCCGCCGTCGGTGCTGCGAATGTTCGCAGCGCATATCAAACATGCCGAATCGCTCATCGTCCCTGAAGCCGGGCATTCGGCGTACTGGGAGCAGCCGGAAATTTTCAATCGCCGTGTGCTGCAACTGATCCGGCGGCATTCAGGGAAATAATCGCCAGACAAAAGAGGAATCAAAGATGAACACCATCGTGACAGCCAAAAGAGCGCTTGCCGTTTTACTGCTGCTGGGCATCGTCGGTTTTGGCGCGAGCTTTAGCGCCGATCTGATGCAAAAACAGAAAGGGAAAAAGACCAGGGCGGAATCATCCGCGCAGCTTCGTTTCATCAACCGCGCGCCCAACGGTTATTCGCACGTCGTCGAAGTGCGCGGCGGGCGCACGCTGTACCTCTCCGGGCAAATCTCGGTTGATGCGCAAGGCAGGCTGGTTGGCGCGGGCGATTTTCGCGCGCAGGTGAAACAGGTTTTTGAAAATCTGAAAGCCCGCCTGGCCGAAGGCGGCGCGACGTTCAAAGACGTGGCCAGGCTCAACTTCTATCTCACCGAGGGTTCGGAGCTGCAGGCGCTGCGCGAGGTTCGGAACAGCTACATCAACCTGGAAGCTCCGCCCGCCAGCACGCTGGTCGTGGTGAAACAGCTTGCCCGCCCTGAATACCTGATTGAAATCGAAGCCATCGCCGTGGCTGGCGAATGAACCCGGAGCCGGGCATTCGGCATCCCTGGAGCATCTGAAAATCTTCAATCGCCGCGTGCTGCAATTTATCGGAATTCGGTAGTCGGAAGAAGAGGCGTCCTTTGCTGCTCCAATTCCGACTGCCGACTTCCGACTTCCGAATTCCGACTTCCGAATTCCGACTTCCGACTTCCGACTTCCCCTGTTCGCGCTCCTGACATGAGACTTAAGCGATACAAGCGTGAATTATCGGCGGGGCTGGCTTATGCGGCGCTGCTGCTGGCGGTCGGGGTGATGGCGCCTTCGTTTTTCAGCGCGGCCAACTGGCGCGACCTGGCCATCAACAACGCGCCGGTGCTGATCGTGGCGATGGGCATGACGCTGGTGATGCTGGTCGGGGAGATTGATATTTCGGTCGGATCGCAGTTTGCCGTGTGCAGCGTGGCTGCCGGATGGCTGGCCCGCAGCGGCGTGCCGGTGGCGCTGCTGCTGCCGTGCGTGCTGCTGATCGGCGCGGCGATGGGCGCCTGCAACGGAATGCTGGTCGGGTGGCTGCGGCTGCCTTCGATCATGGTCACGCTGGCGCTGCTCGTGGCGTGGCGTGACGGGTTGCGGTGGCTGACTGAAGGCGCGTGGGTGCAGGATCTGCCGACGGACTTTCAGTGGTTCGGCCTGGGGCAGCGGTTCGGGCAATGGCTGATTGTGGCGGTCGCGGTCGCGGTGCTGATCGGCGGTAGCTGGATGCTGCGCAACCTGCGCGCCGGGCGGGCGCTTTACGCGGTCGGCTCGGACGGCGAAGCGGCGCGGCTGGCGGGGATTGATTCGTCGCGGGTGATCTTCAGCACCTTTGTGCTGATGGGCGCGCTCGTCGGCCTCGCGGCGCTGCTCAATGCGGTGCGTTTTACGTCAGTGCCGGGCAATGCCGGAGCGGGGCTGGAACTCAGGGCTGTGGCGGCGGTCGTCGTGGGCGGCACGGCGATTACAGGCGGGCGCGGGCGGCTCGGCGGCACGCTCATCGGCGTGGCGCTGCTGGGCACTATCGGCACGGCGCTGACCTTTGCGGGCATCAATCCGTTCTGGGAAAAAGCCCTGCAGGGCGCGATCATCCTGGCGGCGCTGGTGGCCGATGTCGCGCTGGCCGGACTGGCGCGCTGGTGGACCGCGGATGGCCGCGTGAGGCGAACAGATGAAATCAGCAAAGCGACAGGCTGACAGCGCAGAGCTGCAATTGATTGCGCCCTGGTCGGTGCGTCTGTTTCCGAATAACGAATGGGTGCTGATCGTGGTGTTGCTGGTTGAGTGCGCCATCTTCAGCCTCAGCGGCAGCAACTTTCTGACGGTGGCGAATGCGTTTGAAATCACGCGGCTGGCGGTTGAGGTCGGGTTGCTGGCGCTCGCGCTGACGCCGGTCATCATCACGGGCGGGATTGATTTATCGGTTGGTTCGATGATGGGACTCGCGGCGGTGGTGCTGGGCAGTTTGTGGCGCGATGCGCATCTGCCGATGCCGCTGGCGATCCTGCTGACGCTGCTGACGGGGCTGCTCGGCGGCGGTCTGAATGCGCTGCTGATTGCGCGGTTCGGCTTTCCGCCGCTGATTGTCACGCTCGGCACCCTGTCGCTTTTTCGCGGCGTGGCCGAAGGGCTGACGCGGGGCATCGAGAATTACGCGGGCTTCGCGCCGGAGTTTCTTTTTGCGGGTCAGGGCTACGTGGGCGGGCTGATTCCGGCGCAGTTGTTCGTGCTGCTGGCGGCCATCGCGGGCGTCGCGTGGTGGCTGCACCGAACGGGGCACGGGCGCAGCCTCTATGCCATCGGTTATGCAGCCGAAGGCGCGCGGCACGCGGGCATTCCGGTCGCGCGGCGGCTGGGCCTGATCTATGTCGTGTCCGGCGTGGCCGCGAGCCTCGCAGCGATAATTTACGTGGCGCACCTGGGGCAGGCGAAATCGGACGCGGGAACCGGGTATGAACTGATGGCGATCACGGCGGTAGTGCTTGGCGGTGCCTCGATTTTCGGCGGGCGCGGGACGGTGATGGGAACCGTGCTGGGGCTGTTTGCCATCGTGATTCTGCAAAACGGATTGCGGCTGAGCGGGCAACCGGCGGAACTGGCCGGCCTGCTGACCGGCGCGCTGCTGATCGTGACGATCCTGCTGGACCGCCTGTCAAAGCTGCGTCCGACACCGATTCACACCTCCCGGCTGGCAGAGGAGAACGAAGTGAAAAATTCACAGGTCGCGGTGCTGAGCGCCGTCATCGTGGCGGCGGCGCTGCTGGTCGCAGGCAGTAACTGGTGGCTGGTGCGTTCGCTGCGCCAGCTCAGCCCGGCTTCAGGTTCGCCCGCCACGGCGACAGGCGCTCGCAAACCCGTCATCGCGCTGATGCCGAAAGCGAAGGGCGATCCGTACTTCATCAGTTGCCGCAAGGGCATTGACGAAGCCGCGCGGGAACTGGGCGTTGAAGTGTTATGGGATGGCCCGACCGAACTGGACCCGGCCAAACAGAACGAAGTCGTTGAAGCCTGGGTGACGCGCGGCGTTGACGTGATTGCGGTCAGCGTCGAGAACCAGGTCGCCATCTCAACCGTGCTGCGCAAGGCGCGCGCGCGTGGCATCAAGGTCATCACGTGGGACGCCGATGCACAGCCCGACGCGCGCGATTACTTCATCAACCAGGCGACGCCGCAGGGGATCGGTGAGACGCTGACGGACGAAGCCGCCCGCATTCTTGGCGGCAGGGGCGAATTCGCCATCATCACGGCTTCGCTGAGCGCGGCCAATCAGAACGAATGGATCAGATACATCCGGGCACGACTGGCGGCCAGATACCCGGAGCTGAAACTCGTGGCCATTCAGCCGAGCGACGGCGACCGCGACCGCGCCTTCGCCGAAACGCAGAACGTGCTGAAGGTCTGGCCGCAGGTGAAACTGGTGATGGGCATTGCCGCGCCCGCCGTGCCCGGCGCTGCCGAAGCCGTGAAACAATCGGGCCGCACCGATGTCAAAGTCACCGGCCTGTCGCTGCCCAATATGTGCAAGCCTTACGTGCAGTCCGGCGTGATTGAAAGCATCGTGTTATGGAACACGGCGGACCTCGGCTACCTGACGGTTTATGCGGCGCGCGCGCTGAGCGCTGGCGAACTGAAGCCGGGCGACCACACCTTGTCAGCCGGACGCCTGGGCCGCCTCACCGTGCAGGGCGATCAGGTCCTGCTCGGCGCGCCATTCATTTTCAACCGGCAGAATATCGGGCAGTTTGATTTCTGAAGGCGGGAAGTTACTCGAAGATGAGCTTCAGGAATTTCAGCTTGCCGACCTGAAGCTGAGCCTCTTTCATCGCTGAAGCGTCAATTTCATAAGCCGGTTCGCTGATGCGTTCGCCGTTGAGTCTGACGCCGCCCTGGCTCACCAGGCGGCGGGCTTCGGCTTTCGATGCGGCGAGTTGCTGCTGCACCAGTAAATCAGCGAGTTTGATTTTTCCGGCGCCGCTGATCGTGCGCGTTTCAATCTCGGTCGGCGCCTGATGTTCGCGGAAGCGGCGCGTGAATTCAGCTTCAGCGGTCGCGGCGGCAGCCGGCGAATGAAAATCAGCGGTGATGCGTTTGGCCAGTTCTGATTTCACATCGCGCGGATGCCGGTTGCCGACTTCAACATCGGTCCTGAGCTGCGCGATTTCATCCGGGGTCAGATCGGTCAGCAGTTCGTAATAACGCCACATCAGTTCGTCTGAAACCGACATGACCTTGCCGTAAATATCATCGGCTGATTCGGTGATGCCGATGTAATTGCCCAGGCTCTTGGACATTTTGTTAACGCCGTCGAGGCCTTCAAGCAGCGGCATGGTCATAATGACCTGCGGCTCCTGCCCGAAGGCGCGCTGCATTTCACGCGCCATCAGCATATTGAATCGCTGATCGGTGCCGCCGAGTTCGACATCGGCCCTGAGCGCCACCGAATCGTAACCCTGCACGAGCGGATAGAGCAGTTCGTGCAGACTGATCGGCACGCCGCCCGTGAAGCGTTTGGCGAAATCATCGCGTTCGAGCAGTTGCGCGACGGTGACTTTGGCGGTCAGACGAATGAAATCCTGCGACGTGAAGCCATTCATCCACCGCGCATTGAAATCAATGATCGTGCGTTCAGGGTCGAGCAGTTTGAAAATCTGCGCCTTGTAGGTTTCAGCGTTGGCGGCAATCTGTTCGGGCGTGAGCGGCGGGCGCGTGGCGTTGCGTCCGGTCGGATCACCGATCAGCCCGGTGAAATCTCCGATCAGAAAAATGACTTCGTGGCCGAGCTGCTGAAAGTGTCGCATCTTGCGAATCAGCACCGTGTGGCCGAGGTGCAGGTCCGGCGCGGTCGGATCAAACCCCGCCTTGACGCGCAGCTTCCGGCCACTGTGCGCAGCCTGTTCAAGTTTCGTGCGCAGATCATCAAGACGAATAATGT
>CAYWDW010000194.1:7567-8408 GCA_964457105.1 uncultured Heliobacteriaceae bacterium | reverse complement strand
ATCTGTCATCTGTCATCTGTCATCTGTCATCTGTCATCTCGCTTTCAGCTACCGACTACCGACTTCCGAATTCCTCCGCACGCACTCACGTGAAATGCGCGATGACATTACCAGCGAAACGCGATGCCGCCGCGCACGGTGCGCTGCGAGCGCGCCGCGACAAGCTGCGTCAGGCCATCATCTGTCCCGGCTGACTGATTCAGCAGGTTCCGCACATCAACGATTGCCTGGCAGCGGAACGGCAGGCCGAAAGTCGGCAGATTCTGTGTGACATAAATGCTGACGTTCGGGTCATACACGCTCATCTGCCCGGCAAACGGGTCAATGGCGAAAATCACTGCCGAAGGCGACAGCCGAATGACCGTTGAGACAGTCGTGCCGGTTTCGCGGTTCAGGTCGAGATCAAGCTTTGCTGAAGCGACCTGGAAAAAGCCGCCCGTAAACATTTCTGCCGGAGCGCTGGGCCTGGCGGCGTTGAATGATTTGCTGAAGCGTTCGCCGCGCCCGAAGCTGTAACCGGCGGCGGCGCTCAGGTGCTTGCCGAGGCGCTGCGAATACATCACCCGCAGGCCGCGCGACGCGCCGTTGAGCGCGGCGACCTGCTGAAAGGCGGCCTGCGTTTCAGGCGTGGCTTCCAGCGGCAGCGCCAGCACTCCGACGCCGTGCCCCGAAAACACATCGTAAAAAGCCGTCGTCGCAAGCGACGCAGCGCCGTTGCCAAAAATTCGCTCAATGCCGAATTCATAGCGGCGGCTGCGATCCATCAGCGGTTCATTGTCCTTGAAGGCGACTTCCGCGGGTGAGTTGGCAAACAGCGCATCCGGCGTGTTCTCGGCGCTGA
>CAYWDW010000194.1:0-7557 GCA_964457105.1 uncultured Heliobacteriaceae bacterium | reverse complement strand
TTCAGTCTTCAGCCCTTCGACCGGGTTTTGCGGAAAATCGCGGCCCGGTGTCACTGCGGCTTTCAGGCGCATTTGCGAGGAAGGCGCATATTGCACGGCCACGCGCGGCTGAATGCTTTCGCGGTTGCGGCCCAGTGCGCCGACAAACCGTGAATAATCAACCCCGTAAACAATCAGTAATGGCTGAAAGACCTGCCACGAATCAACGACTGAAAGCGAAGCCTGTTCCAGCGCTGGCGCCGCTTCAGCACCGGCGCGATTGCCGACACCACGCGACGGCAGCATCAGCCGCCCGTAACCAAGACTGGCAGTGACGTGATGTTTGTCATCGGGCCGCATGGCTGCAATCAGCGCGAGTCGCTGCATGGCATTGCGGCCAGCGCCGCCCTGGCCAATCAGCGCAACTTCAAAATTGTTGTTGAGCGCGCCGGAGACGGCAAAACTGGCTCCGTAAAAACTGCGGTCAGGCCGACCGTCGCGGGCGACTGAACCGGAACCGACAAACTGCGCGACGCCGTGAACTGACGGGCGATGCTGCGTCAGGCGATCTTCGACCTTTTCAGGCGGCGTGGTGTTTTCCGCCACCGCGTCATCTTCGCCGTAATGCAGCACGCTGCGCGGCACGCTGCGCCCGATCCAGCGGTAATCATCGCGGTCGCCGCGCCGGTCAACCAGCGTGTCGGTGCGCTTGAGCGCAAAGTTGAAAGTCAGCGTCTGCGCGCGATCAAGATTGATGCGCGTGAACTTCGCCTTGTACCCGCTCGCCTCAGCGCGCAGGTTGTAAGCGCCGGGCGCCACGCTCGCGGTAAATTTGCCCTGCGGATCAGTCTTCACGCTTCTGATCAGCTTGCCGTTCAGGCTGGCTTCATAAAGCGCCACGGTCGCGCCATTCAGCGGTGTGCCGTGATCGGTGCGCACCGTCCCGGCGACAAACGCGAGCGCAGGCGCTGCCTCAACCACTCCGAAACCGGATGGAGCAAATGTCGCCGGAATGGCTGTGGCAGCCAGCAGCAGGCCACCGACCATCAGCATTGAAAAAACTCTTTTCATAGGATTACCGCCTTCGTTTCAATCCAAACCCTGCCAGCAGGGGCGAAATCTGTCCGGGAGCAGCGCAGGTCTGGGAGAAGGATGAGAACATCAGGCCGCCTGGAAACTTCAGTCAGCATCGCTTACTCAACTTCTGATAAAGCGATCAAACTACAGGGTGTGCAAATTTTCCGCTACGCCGCAGGGGCCTGTCAAGCACCGTTTCCAGTCGTTTGCCTGACACAGAACGCGCAGGAAAGCCCCGGCTTGCAGCCGCGCTGGCCGCCTGAAGACGGCAGTAGACCGGATTGCTGGTGGTCTGCTACTATCCCGCTTCATTTTTCACGGCCCCTCACCGGAACTTTCAGCGAAAGGTAGTCCACGAACATGGCAGCTCCCAGCATGGAAAAGATTGTCAGCCTCTGCAAACGGCGGGGCTTCATCTTTGCGAACTCGGAAATTTACGGCGGCATCGGCTCAACCTGGGATTACGGCCCGCTCGGCATTGAACTCAAGAACAACGTCATGCGCGCCTGGTGGCGTTCGGTTGTTTATGACCGTGACGATATGGAAGGACTCGATGCCGCAATTCTGATGAACCGTCTGGTCTGGCGTTATTCCGGTCACGAAGCAACGTTCTCTGATCCGCTGGTTGATTGTCGTGAATGCAAGACGCGCAGCCGCGCCGATCATTTGAAAGACGGCAAATGCCCGAACTGCGGCTCGACGAACCTGACCGAACCGCGCAGCTTCAATCTGATGTTCAGGACAACAGTCGGTCCGGTCGAAAGCGATGAGCATATCGCTTACCTGCGGCCCGAAACCGCGCAGGGCATCTTCGTCAATTTTCTGAACGTGCAGCAGACAACGCGCCGCAAGCTGCCCTTCGGCGTCGCGCAGATCGGCAAGGCTTTTCGCAACGAAATCACGCCTGGCAACTTCACCTTCCGCACGCGCGAGTTCGAGCAGATGGAGATTGAATACTTCTGCAAGCCGCCGCAGTACCTTCAACCCGGCGAAAAGAACGACGAGCAACTGCACGAGGAATGGGTCGAGCAGCGTTTCAACTGGTACGTCCAACTTGGCCTTGCGCCCGAACGGTTGCTGAAGCGACAGCAGACGAAGGAAGAACTGGCGCATTACGCCAAAGCGACGGTTGACATTGAATATCTCTTCCCCGGCTCGCTTGGTTTCAGCGAACTTGAAGGCGTGGCTAATCGTCAGGATTACGATTTGTCAGCGCACAGCCGCGATATTCCCGAAGCCGACCTGACGCGCCTCAAGCTGCAACCGAACACGCACAGCACGCAGAAGCTTGAATACTTCGACGATCAGTACACTGATCCGGCGACGGGCAAAAAGGGCGCGCGTTACATTCCTTACGTCATCGAACCATCGGCAGGCGCGACCCGCGCGACGCTCGCGTTTTTGTGCGAAGCTTACAACGAAGAACTCGTCAGCGAACCTTCAGCCGAAGCTCTCGCGCCCTTGCGCGAAGCGATTGCCGCCGCGCGCAAGAACATTGACAAAAAGGTCAATGAAGCCGAAAAGGCTGCGGCCAAAGGCGAAGCGAAGGCTGACGGCCCGACTGCCGATCAGTTGCGCACGATCAATGCCGCGCTTGAACTGGCCGAAGCCGGATTGCCGCAGACACTGCTTGATGTCGAAGACGCCTGCGATTTGCCCGGCGCTGATCGCATCGAACTGCTCAAGAAAGTTCGTCAGACCGCCGCGAAACTTTGCGATGAACACACGCGCGTCGTGCTGAAACTGCACCCGCAGCTTGCGCCGATCAAGGTCGCGGTCTTTCCGCTCAAGAAAAACGAACCGCGCATCATCGCCGTGGCGAAGCAGATCAAAAAAGACCTGCAACCCGTGCTGCGCGCTGTTTACGATGATTCGGCGGGCATCGGCAAACTCTATCGCCGCCAGGATGAAATTGGCACGCCGTTCTGCATCACCGTTGATTTTGAAACCCTGGGCGAAAGCAGGGAACACGGCGATGCGCTCAAGGGCACAGTCACTGTGCGCCAGCGCGATTCGATGCAGCAGGAGCGCGTCGCCATCGCTGAACTTGAAACTTACCTGATGCGTCGGCTGAGGTAATGGCCCGACCTGGAAGACTCAACGCCTGTGAGGATGAATATGCTGATTCGATTGATTGCCTGTCTGTTCTGCTTCTCTGCAATTGCCTTCGGGCAGACCCCTGCCAAAAGCAGCGTCAGCGCGCAGTACGAATACAAGGTTCTGGCCACCAACAAAACCTCAACGATGCAGAAGGAGATGAATGAAGCGACGGCGCTGGGCTTCCGCTTTGGCGGAGTGATGGGCGGCGAGACGGCGTTTGGCGGCAAGGAAACAGTCGTGATTATGATGAAGGAAGTCGCCGCGCCCGCGAAACAGCGGTATCGTTACACGCTGCTGGCGACGAACAAGACTTCGACGATGCAGAAGGAATTGCAGGCCGCCGGTGACGAAGGTTTCGATTACAAAGGGCAGACAGTTTTTGAAACGACTTTCGGCGGGCAGGAAGTCGTGGTGATTCTCGAACAGGATCGTGAAGCCAGTCCGCCGGTTTATGAATACAAACTGCTGGCGACTTCAAAGACCGGCACGATGCAGAAAGAGATTTCAGCCGAAGGCAAAAACGGATTTGCGCTGGCCGGCATGACTGTCGCCAAAACTTCATTCGGCGGCAGCGAAGTGGTGGCCATCCTGCGTCGCGTCAAATAACCGACATCCGGCGCGGCGTGCGGAAGTTAAACTTCAATTCCCACCTTCGCTGATTCCGCACGCCGCGCGCTGACAAGCACCATTTTTCATGAATCTTCTTCACGCAATCATTGTTGGCATCGTTCAGGGACTTACCGAATTCATTCCGATCAGCAGCAGCGGGCATATGGTTCTCGTCGAAAAGGCGATGGGGCTGAGCCGCACGATGACGCCGGAACAACTGACGGCCTTCAATGCCGTCATTCAGCTTGGCACGCTGGCGGCGGTGCTGGTCTATTTCTTCCGCGACATCATCGAAATCACGCTCGGTTTCGTGAACGGCAATCTGAAGCTGCTCAGCCGAAACACACTGAGTGATGGCGAACGCGCCAAAGCGATTGATGCGGCGCGGCTGGGCTGGCTGGTGATTGTCGGGTCGCTGCCGATTGGCATCATCGGGCTGGCCGCAAAGAAGATCATCGAAGGCACATTGACCAAAAATCTGTGGATCATCAGCTTCAGCATGATCGTCTGGGCGATTCTGCTGCTGATCGCTGAAATAGTCGGCAGTCATCGCAAGCAGATGTTCGAGGTTGGTTACAAGGATGCGCTTGCGGTCGGGTTCGCGCAGGTCTTTGCGCTGATTCCCGGCTCGTCGCGTTCGGGCACGACGATCTGCGCGGCGCTCTTTACGGGTTTGAAGCGCGATGTCGCGGCGCGGTTTTCATTTCTGCTTTCGATTCCGGCGATTGGCGCGAGCGGTCTGCTTGAACTGAAGGAAGCCATTCATCACATCGGCCACATCGGCGCGCTCAACCTGGTGGCCGGAACAATCGTGGCCGGCATTGTGGGGTACGCCAGCATCGCCTTTCTGCTGAGCTATCTGAGAACGCACACCAACTATCTGTTCATCGGCTACCGGCTGATTGTGGGCCTGCTGATTCTGGCGCTGCTGATGGCGGGGCTGGTGCTGCCGGTGTAGGATCAGGGATGAAACAAAACTCCCAAACCACGGGGGCCGCAGGGGAGACACGGGGACAGGGAGACCGGGAGAAAAAGAGAACGCTGTTTTCAAAGTCTCCGCATCTCCCTGTCTTCTTCTTCCCTTCTGCCCCCGTGTTCCCCGTGGCTGGTAATTTTATTTGGTCCTCAACCCTTAGCCGATAAGACCTGGGCGGCGCGGTGCGGATCAGCGAGCAGGTCGCGGCCTGATTGAAGGCTCAGACAGGAGGCCCGGCCCGCGAGGTCGCCAAGTAATTTCATCTGCCGCCGGGTGTGTTCAGGCCAGAGCTGAAAAAACATGCTTTGCTGCGCCAGTCTGAAGAGAGCCGCGCTGCGTGAAACCGGCGCAAGGCGCGTGCGCTCGTCGCCATTGATTTGTGGCAGCAGGATGTGATCAATGCGATTGAAATCAGCTTCAGCCAGCCTGACTGCGTCAAAAAATTCCAGCCCTGAGGTCCAGGTGCGCTGCGACGTGCGCTGATGCCTGGCGATTCCGTTCAGCCCCGGCCATTGCGCAAGAATGTCATTCGACAGGTGAAAGCTTCTTCTGAAAGCCTGAAGCTGCGGGCCTGACTGACCCTGATAAATCAGCAGCGCGTCATCCGCCAGCGGCTTCCATCCGGCCAGACCGAGCGCCGTGGCGAGCGTGGTTTTTCCTGCCTTTGGTTCACCGCAAATCACGAACAATTCATCTTCAGGCGAAAGCGCGGCAGCGGCGTGCAGGTGATAAATGCCGCGCGTGCGCAGCAGCAGCAGCAGCGTGACGTAAACCAGCGTGTGCGCGACCTCGGCGGCCTGCGGCGTCAGTTGACCTGTCGCGCGCGCCGCGTCAGGTTCAATGCTGATGAGCGCGTCAGGAGTGCGCAGGATGAAGCTTTCGGGTGAGTGCGGCGTGCGCCATAACTGCATGACTTCCCATTGCGCCAGCAGATTCGCGCCTGAATTGCTGAGCGCATGGGCAGCGGGTAAACCAGCACAGCCTTCCAGCCTGATCGTCAACACAGATGATGAGGCGGGCAGTGCATCTGAAATGCAGGGACGATAGTAACGAAAGTAGTCAGCGATGACCTCCGTGACCTGCGCTGAAGGAGCAGTAATGAAGGCGGGAACGCCACAAAGTTCAAGGCTGATGACGGGCATGCGCAGGTGGCTGAAAAACGAACAAGGGCACGTTGCAGCGTGCCCTTGCAGATGTTTTCGGAGGAATCCGTTCTGACTGTTTACGAGCCGGACGAAAGTGATGAAATCGCGCCGGTTGAAGTGGTGGCGCTTGATCCGCCCGACAGTGAAACCTGAGCGAGCGAACTTGACAGGCTGAACTGCGGCGCTTCGTAAGCTGGTAATCCGGCGGCTGACACTTCAGTTACTTTTGCCTGTGGCTCCCGTGCGTTCAGCGGTGCAGTCATCAGCAGTCCGTACTGCCTGAGTTCCGCGATGAACGCCTGCGTGTCGGCTTCGGCCTGCACGCGGTTAACGGCGAACGCGCCCGCCAGTGCGGCGCTGAGCGTGTCGGCGGTGTGCGCGGCCTGACCACGCAACTGCTTCCACAGGAAGATGGCCGATGCGTTCAGCGCATAGTAATGAAGGTTCTCAAGATCAAGAATGATGCCTTCCTGATTCTCCAGCAGTTCAGTAAACGAAGCCTGTTCGTTAGGGATTAACTTTTCTGTATTCATACCGGGTTTCCTGTTTTTCCTGAACGTCTGCGACTCTGCGACCCGGTGTTGGCGTGCGTCTGACTGGATTATTGGGCACCGTAACGAAGACC
Source organism: uncultured Heliobacteriaceae bacterium (assembly GCA_964457105.1). Classification (GTDB taxonomy): domain Bacteria; phylum Acidobacteriota; class Blastocatellia; order RBC074; family RBC074; genus DASRDU01. Next base: position 1,046 of record CAYWDW010000194.1, on the reverse strand, counting down.
GCACTGCCATCCACTCCGGGGTTTCTTGTCAACCGCTCAACTGCGCCCGATCTCAGATTCAGGAGGTAGAGTTCAGGGTCACCGTCACGGAGCGAGGTAAAGATGACTAACGTCCCGCCCGGTGAGATTGACGCCTCGCCATCGTTGCCTTCGGTCAGCACATTGAATGATCCATCAGCGACACTGGCGATTGCGATGCCGCTGAGTCTACTGGTTGTAGCAGTGGTTGTAAAGACAATTCGCTGGCTGTCAGCCGACCAGTTCAGGCCGCCCAGCACGGTGCCGCCGCTCGTCAGTTGCCGCGTTGCGCCAGTGGTTGTCGTCAGCCAGATCTCGTTGGCTCCGGTGCGGTTGGAGACATAAGCCACCTGTTTGCCATCCGGTGAAATGACCGGCGCGAAGATGAAATATGAATCGCTGACCGGGACGATGACGCGACGATCTTCTCCGTTCGATGACATCAGTTCGATGCCCTTGCCGAGCGTGAAAAAAGCCATCTTCGAGCCGTCGCTGGTCAGTGACGGATTGATTTCATCAGACGTGCCGATGGTCAGCCGGTTGATGGCGGCCAGCACCGGGCGGCGGGTGCGCCAGGCCGAGCTGACCTGGGCCGTGAAGAGTTCATAGCTGCTGCCTTCGCGTGAAGCATAGGTCAGCATTCTGGCTCCGGCAGCAATGGACGGAGTGATGTGAGCGCGTCCGGTATCGGTGAGCTGGCTGACCTGGTGCGTGTTCAGGTCAATCAGGTACAGCTCAGTCGCGCCGGCCCGCTGTGAGACAAAGATGGCATAGTCAGCTTCGCTGACGAGGTGTTGTGCTGAAACAGATGTGGTGATCAGCAGGGCTGCTCCCAGCGCCAGCCACTGCATGGTGCGGGACAAGCGCACCAGAATTTCAGGACTCTTTTCATTGGTCAGCCTGGTCAATGGAAAGTAACGCATATCTGCTTTCCTCCGAATCGGTGTGAGTGAGTGCTTTGACTTAATGTGACAGACGACAGTTCAGTGACGTTGCAGTAACGTTCATTGACGGTTCTGAGAATCCGC